>JANWXL010000135.1 GCA_025055265.1 Roseiflexus sp. | reverse complement strand
CAGGAGATGCTCGGCTAGCGGCGCGTTTGCACGTTCTTTTTACCTGTGCTATACTCGCCGCGTAGTCTCAGTCTTTGCATTCGCGCATGCGGCGCCCGTTCAACCTCGCTTCGCAGGTTGAATTTTTATGCCTGGTATGGTACATTCTATTGTGAAAGTGTTCTCAAAGTAGGCAACAAGGGAGAGCGCGTTTATGCGGAACCGCATTCTGACGGTCACCGGCATTTTGCTCATATTCGGGATCATCCTGTATGCGATTGGCGTTCGCTCGACCAAACTGCACATCTCTGTCGCGGCTGAGCCGGTTTTCTGCCTCGGTGGTGAACGCGCCACACTCGAAACATGTGCAAGCGGCTTTCCCATCACTAATTCGCTGATCACCACTGTTATTGTTTTGATTATCCTTGTTGTTGCGATTCTTGCCGGAACGCGCAACATGCAGATGGTGCCGCGCGGTTTCCAGAATACGCTCGAGGCGATGGTCGAAGCCTTCTACAACTTCGCCCAAAGCGTGGACCGCAAAAATGTGGCAAAGTTCTTTCCGTTCTGCGCCTCGGCATTCTTCTTCATCCTTGTGTCGAATGTCATCGGTCTGATCCCTGGCGTCGGCAGCATTGGCGTCTGCGTGCCGACGGAGGGACTCAAGGAAGCGTCGGTTGTTGCGCCAGTCGCCGATGTAACGCTGGCGGAAGAGCCGTCCGGCGCGCCGGATTTCTTCGCATCATGGCTTCTGTCGTGCGAGAAGGGCACGACGCTGATCCCGTATCTGCGGGCGCCGTCGGCGGATCTCAACGTCACTCTGGCATGGGCGCTCATCTCGGTGGGCCTGATCCAGTATTTCGGCTTCCAGGCGCTCGGGCCCGGCTATCTCACGAAGTTTTTCAACTTCCGCGCAGGCTTTATGCCAGCGTTCGTCGGCATTCTTGAACTGGTCTCCGAGTTCGTGCGCATCATCGCCTTCGCCTTCCGACTTTTCGGCAATATCTTCGCTGGCGAGGTGATCCTCGTCGTGATGGCGTTCCTGTTCCCATATCTGCTGCCGGCGCCGTTCTACGCCTTTGAGCTGTTCGTCGCCTTTATGCAGGCGCTGATCTTCTCAGTGCTATCGCTCGTCTTCATGTCGCTGGCGACTGAGGCGCACGGCGGGCATGGGCACGAGAGCCATGGGCACGGCGAGACCGCAGCGCACTAGATTATCGCGCTGCGGCGCTTTCTGAAGCGCACGCGCGGATTTCGATATGTCTGAGACGCAAGCACATCATTGTACTCGTGAGGAGGAGACAGATCATGACGGATGACGGTCTGCGACTTATCGCCGCAGCGCTCGCGGTCGGCATCGGCGCTGTCGGGCCTGGCGTTGGCATCGGCGTTATCTTCAGCGGGGCGCTGCAGGCGATGGGCCGCAACCCTGAAGCCGAAGGAACTCTGCGCACCTATATGTTCCTTGGCTTCGCACTGGTCGAAGCGCTGTTCATCTTTGCGCTGGTGATCTCGCTGCTGATCGTATTCCGCATTGTGTAGCATCCTTGCGTTATGTGGGGAGAACGGCTGTGGAAAAACTGGGCATCAACTGGGGGTTGTTGATTGCACAACTGATCAACGTCATCTTCGTCGTCTGGCTGCTGACCACCTTCCTGTATCGCCCGATTCTGAACATGCTCAACCAGCGGACGAACCGGATTCAGGAAGGGTTGCAGGACGCTGAAAAGGTGCGGGAGCAACTGGCGAACGCGAAGCGCGACTACGACGCCGAACTGGCAAAGGCGCGCCAGGAGGCGGCTGGCATTCTGGCGCAGGCGCAGGAGCGAGCGCGCGCCCAGGCGGCGGAGATCATTGCGCAGGCGCACCGCGACGCCGAAAAGATCAAGAGCGATGCGCTCGCACAGGCGGAACAGGAACGACAGCGGATGCTCGGCGAACTCAAAGATCGTATGGCGGAACTGGTCGTCCTGACGGCGGAGCGCGTGCTTGGCGAGGAGTTGAAGACGAACCACGACCGCCTGATTGAAGAGTCGCTGGCGGAACTTGGCAGATATAATTAAAACCGCAGTATCGGGCGAACTGCCCGACGCGGAGGTGGAGTTGTGAGTGCATCTGAGGCTCAGGTCATCGCGCGGGCATTGTTCGATTCGTTGACCGGCGCGGCGCTGCAGGCGCTGCGCGCGGCTGCCAGCGTCAATGGCGAAATGACGCCGGAACGGGTGCTGGCGGCGCTGCCGGAAGACGCTCCGCGTGAGGTGCGCAATCTGATCCTGGCGCTTGGCAGGGACGGCAACCTTGATCGCCTGCCAACGGTGGTGACTGCCTTTGAGCAGATGACACGGCGCGGCGGTGCACGACCGCTCACTGCCGAGGTGACCAGCGCCGTCGAGTTGAGCCCGCAACAGCGTGAACGCATCACCGATCAACTGAAGGCGCGGTATGGTCCCGATCTGGAACTGCGCTTCAACGTCGATGAATCGCTGATCGGCGGGCTGATCATTCGCATCGGCGATCAGGTTCTCGATACCAGCCTGCGCACGCGCATGGCCGCCATTCAGCGCAATATGATGACCGGGTAGCATCCGCAGCGAGAGCGGAGCGCCACGAACAAGGGGATAGACGATGGCTGTTGCAACGACAGAGGAATTGTATCAGCGTCTGCTGAAGAGTATTCGCGAGGGCGTCGATCTTCAGCCGAAGATGGTCAACGTCGGCACCGTGATCCAGGTCGGCGACGGCGTGGCGCGGATCAGCGGCCTCGAGCAGGCGATGGCGTCGGAGTTGCTTGAATTTCCGCCCAAAGCCGGTCGCAGCGAGCCGGTGTATGGCATCGCGCTCAACCTGGAAAAAGATGCGGTTGCGGCGATTATCCTCGGCGACTACCTCGGCATCGAAGAGGGCGATCAGGTCAATTCGACCGGGCGCGTGATTTCGGTGCCGGTCGGTCAGGCGCTGATTGGGCGGGTGGTCAATGCCCTCGGTCAACCGATTGATGGCAAAGGACCCATCCAGACAACAAGGTATCGCCCGATTGAGCGCATCGCTCCTGGCGTGATCACGCGCAAGTCGGTCGATACGCCGGTGCAGACGGGCATTATCGCCATTGACTCGATGATTCCGATCGGGCGCGGTCAGCGTGAGTTGATCATTGGCGACCGTCAGACCGGTAAGACGGCAGTGGCGATCGATACGATCATCAACCAGAAGGGGCAGGGGATGGTCTGCATCTATGTGGCCATTGGGCAGAAACGCGCCCAGGTCGCGCAGATCATCAACATCCTCGAAAAGTACGGCGCCATGGATTACACCATCGTCGTCTCGGCGACGGCGTCGGAATCCGCAGCGTTGCAGTATATCGCGCCGTATGCCGGTTGCGCGATGGGTGAAGAGGTGATGGAGAACGGCGTCATCATCGGCGGTCGGGAAGTGCGCGATGCGCTGATCGTCTACGATGACCTCTCAAAGCACGCGACCGCCTATCGCCAGGTGTCGCTGCTGCTGCGCCGTCCGCCCGGTCGTGAGGCGTATCCCGGCGATGTGTTCTATCTCCATTCGCGCCTGCTCGAACGCGCCGCACGCCTGAATGAAGACTATGGCGGCGGAAGCCTGACAGCCCTGCCGATCATTGAAACGCAGGCGAACGACGTGTCGGCGTATATTCCAACGAACGTCATTTCGATCACCGACGGGCAGATTTACCTTGAGACCGACCTGTTCAACGCCGGTATTCGCCCGGCGTTGAATGTCGGTATTTCTGTCTCGCGCGTCGGCGGCGCGGCGCAGACCCGCGCGATGCGTTCGGTGTCGGACCGACTGAAGATCGATATGGCGCAGTTCCGCGATCTTGCGGCATTCGCGCAGTTCGCGTCAGACCTTGACCCGACAACGCGCGCGCAGATCGAACGCGGTCAGCGCCTGCAGGAAGTGCTCAAGCAGCCGCAGTTCCGTCCGATGCCGCTCGAAGAGCAGGTCGTTATCCTGTTCGCTGGCATTAATGGCTACCTTGATGATGTGCCGATCAGCCAGATCGGGCGGTTCAAGTCTGAGTTGTTCAACTATATGCGCACGGCGCATCCCGAAGTCGGGAAGATGATCTTCGAGAATCGCCTCGACCGCAAGTTCCCTTCGCCGGAGATCCGCTCCGCGATCGAGAATATGCTGAAGGAATTCAAGCAGATGAGCACGTTTGCGGAGGAGTAGGGGTTAGGGGTTAGGGGTTAGGGGTTAGGGGTTAGGAGGGTGAAGCGAACAGGCTGGCGGTTGACCCTGATCCCTGATCGTTTCACGAGGTGATTATGCCCAGTACACGTGAAATCCGGCGTCGTATTCGTTCGGTGAAGAACCTGGCGCAGATCACGCGCGCGATGGAGATGGTGTCGGCGTCGAAGATGCGCCGCGCGCAGCGGAATGTGCTTGCAACCCGCCCGTATGCCGACCGCCTGCTCGATGTGATGGGGGAGTTGACCGGGCGTGCGGTCGGGATGCGGCGTGGCACGCTGCTCGAAGTGCGCCCCGTCGTGAAGGGGGTTGCGCTGATCGTTGTGACGCCTGATCGCGGTCTGGCGGGCAGTCTGGTCGCCAACGTGCTGCGGCGCGCCTCGCGCTTCATTTTGGACGAGCAGGAAAAGAAGCATACCGTCGAGGTTCTGGCGATCGGCAAGAAGGGGCGCGATTTTATGGTGCGCACGCGCCAGAATCTGGTCGCCGAAGTGACCAAGCT
>JANWXL010000120.1 GCA_025055265.1 Roseiflexus sp. | reverse complement strand
GCTGATGTTGCTCGCCTGATCGAGCGAACCGGTCAGCGCATCGCCAGCGTGAACGTTGAACCGCAGATCGCGCAGGTGATCCTGGTAGGCGACACGCGCGGCGAGGCGCAGCCAGAGCCGCATTCGACAGATCTCTACCGCTTCTGGCATCACATCCACGCCACACAGATTGTGTTCGATGATGGTGCGCAATCTCCCGGCGAGATCGGCGGCGCCATCCCCTTCGGAGGCGCGGCGTTGGGCGATGATAGACGCCAGGTCTGCCAGCAGGTCAAATGCGGCGCAGAGGAACGCGCCCGAACCGCAGGTCGGATCGAGCGCGGTCAGTCGCATGAGTGCCATGTCGAGGTCCTCCAGGCGCGATTGAGGCCAGACCGCGCACAGGTCGCGCATCAGGCGCGTCAGGTCAAGGTTGTAGGTCACCAGATCCGCCGGATTGACAATGCCTGCGCGCAGCGCCGCGCGCATTTCCTGCACGCGATGATGGCGGGCGATCACCTCGCGCCAGGTTTCGCCGGGGAGCGCGTAGCTGGCAGGCGCAGCGGCGTCCCACGTGTGACGTTGAGCAACGTCTGAAATGCCAGCGGCGACGGCGACCGGCAGTTCCTGATTCATGCCGTGCTGAAGCGCAGCAGGAATATAGCGCAGCGGATCGCGCCGGAGGAGATCGTCGATGAGCCGCATCGCTTCCGGCGACAGCGCATCGATCAGGCGCGGGATGATTGTGCGACTCGTGATGTATGCGGTGACATCATCGCCAGTGTAGTAGATGCCGCTACGTTTCCGTTCGACATACCGTTCAACGACAACACCCATCGCGGCTGGCGTCAGGCAGTTGGGAGCGTTGTCGTCGAGGCGCCAGGCGGCGTCCTGGAGCAACGTCAGCGCCTGGCGCAGCGCCGCGTTATGCAGGCAGGGAAGAGAACGCACGGCGACGATGCCGGGCGGGATGCGTTTCAGAATGGCATCGCCGGGGCAATCTTCGCGTTCCAGAGATCGCACAACATCGTGGACATCGAGCCAACCGCGGACGTGGAGGAACGAGAGAAACATCAACCGCGCCAGCGTGAGCGCGGCGGCGGAACGCCGTTCACCATTGGGCAGCGAGTCGAAACCGTCGGCAAGCGCGTCGCATGCGGCGAACAAGCGAGCGAGAACGGCTCTGGATTGGCGAGTTGCATCGGGCGGCATACGTCGATGTTACCACGGGCGCGAAAGGCGGTCGATAATGTCGCGCCGCGCCAGAACGCGCGCGCACCGCTCCCAGCGGTCGCGGTCGGGGTCGATGGTCTGTTCGTAGCGGATCTCAAAAGCGTTGCGCGCCTGCTGGCGCAGGTGCAGGTATTTGTCCATCATCGCTTCCAGCACCTCAATGCTTTCGATCCATTCGTCGTCGATAGTGTCGGGCAGGCTGCCGAAGAGATCGTAGCGATCTTTCATGCGACGCGAAAGCGCCTGGTAGATGCGCTCATCGTGCGTACCGTGGTAGACGAGGTTAAGCATATCAACGTTCGCCCGCCGCTGGCCAAAGCGTTTGATCCGCCCCAGGCGCTGTTCCAGACGCGACGGGTTCCACGGCAGGTCCACATTGATCAGCGTGCCGAGGGTTTGCAGGTTCAACCCCTCGCACGCGGCGTCGGTGGCGATGATGAGCCGCACCTCACGGTTCCGCACTGCCGCTTTGATCGCTTCACGCTCGATGGATGCGAATTCGCCCCGGCGATACATGCCGCTCCGCCCTGCTCCGGCGTAGATCGCAATCGGTTCATCAGGCAGGCGGATTGTCAGGTTTGTTGCCACTGCCTGTGCGGTGTCGTAGTACTGGCTGAAGACAATGCACCCATGTTCGAGCCAGGTCTTGTCTTCGCTCCGCTGGCGGGTGAGAAACGTGAACACCGCCTCCAGTTTCGGGTCGCGCGCTTCGGGGCGCGCCAGTTCCGCAATGAT
>JANWXL010000075.1 GCA_025055265.1 Roseiflexus sp. | reverse complement strand
GGCGATCCTGGGTTTGCTCGATATGTCCATTCCGACCCTGGGAACGATGCTCTACTGGGCGATCAACTACCAGGCGATCCTGCTTGGACGCTGGTGGTGGGTGCTGACGCCGATCACGCTCTCGGTGATGTTGTTCATTGCGCTCTATTGGCTGTCGGTCAGTATCAGTGAATATCTCGATCCGCGCACGCGCGTGCAGCGCGTAGGCGCCTGAGACACGCAGCATGGGCGATGCAATTCTGCGCGCAGAGGCGCTCCGGGCCTTTTATGCGCTCGACATCTACGGCAAAACGAAAATCATCCAAGCGGTCAACGACGTCGATCTGGAGATCCGGGAGAATGAAGTCTATGGCATCGCTGGCGAGAGCGGATGCGGCAAATCAACGCTGCTCAAGGCGCTCGCCGCTGCGATCGAGCCGCCATTGCGCCTGATGGGCGGAAAGGTTGTTTATCGCGTCAACGGCGCCGAGATCGATGTTGCAACCCTCTCACAGGAAGAGAAGCGTCGGTTGCGCATGACCTATATCGCGTATGTGCCACAGGGATCGATG
This sequence comes from Roseiflexus sp., assembly GCA_025055265.1. Classification (GTDB taxonomy): domain Bacteria; phylum Chloroflexota; class Chloroflexia; order Chloroflexales; family Roseiflexaceae; genus Roseiflexus. The sequence goes on along the minus strand of JANWXL010000075.1, from coordinate 4,908 downwards.
AGCGTGCTCAACCCGGTGATGCGCATCCGCGATACCTACCGCGACTTTATCGAAAGCCATCTGGATGTGCGACAGAAAGGCGAAGCCTTTGCGCTCGCCCGCGAGCACCTGGTGGAACTTGGACTGCCGCCGAAAATCCTCGACGCCTATCCGCATCAACTGTCGGGCGGCATGCGGCAGCGCGTAACGATCGCATTGGCGACGTTGCTCAAACCGCGCATCATTATCGGCGATGAGCCGACGACGGCGCTCGATGTCGTCGTGCAGCGCGGCGTGGTGCAACTGCTCAGAGATGTGCAGTCCCGGCTGAAGAATACGATTGTGCTGGTGACGCACGATATGGGGGTGCACGCCAACATTGCCGACCGTATCGGCATTATGTATGCGGGAAAGATCGTCGAAGAAGCGTCGACGGAACGGATCTTCGGCGCGCCGACCCACCCCTATACGCGGTATCTGATCGATTCGCTGCCCAGGTTCGGCGATAAGACTCCGCGTGAGAGCGTGCCGGGAAGCCCGCCGTCGCTCGCCAATCCGCCGTCCGGTTGTCCTTTCCATCCGCGCTGTCCCCACGCTATGGAGATCTGCAAACGCGAGATGCCAGGCTTCACTCGGGTTGCGCCAGATCACAGAGTCGCCTGCTGGTTGGTTGGAGAAGGAAGTTATGGAAAAGCTGCTTGAAGTTGAGAATCTGACGAAAATATTCACACTCGGCAGTGTGCTCTCACGGGTGAAAATCACGGCGGTTGATAATATTTCATTCTTTATCAGACCGGCGGAGATTTTTGCGCTGGCGGGTGAGAGCGGGTGCGGCAAATCGACGACAGCGCGCATCATCATGGGATTCGAGCGCGCCACGTCTGGCGCGATTATTCACAACGGCAGGCGAGAAGGCAAGAACGAGAAGGTCTGGTTCACCGAAGGCATTCAGGCAATTTTCCAGGACCCTTTTGCCACCTTCAATCCGTTGCGCACCGTCGAGCGCTATTTCTTCGAGACGATCCAGAATTACCGCCTGGCGACGAGCAAACAGGAGGCGATTGAACGGATCGACGCCAAACTGCGGTTGGTGGGTCTTACCTACGACGATCTGGCGGGCAAATATCCCAGCGAGTTTTCCGGCGGTCAGTTGCAGCGCATCTCGATTGCGCGCGCCTTATTGACCGATCCGAAACTGATTATCGCCGATGAGCCGGTTTCGATGGTCGATGCATCGTTGCGAATGTCAATCGTCAATCTGTTCAAACGCCTGCGCGACGATTTTGGCGTGAGCGTTCTTTATATCACGCACGATCTGGCGACGGCGTACTACGTGTGCGATCGTATCGCTATCATGTTCCGCGGCAAAATCGTCGAAATGGGGACGGTCGAGCAGGTGTTGATGGCGCCGAAGCACCCCTACACGCAATTGCTGCGCGCCTCGATCCCGGAGGCGGATCCCGCGCGTCGCTGGCAGGGCGTGATTCGCCTTTCCGATATCGAGCAGGACGAGTATTTGCGCCAGGGATGTCGTTTTGCTGGACGCTGCCCGCATGTCATGGATGTCTGCCGCCGGGTGACGCCGCCGCAGTTCGACGTCGATGGCGCGCAGGTCGCCTGTCATCTGTATGCGGAAATGTCGCGCAGCGACGAAGTTCTGATTGCATCACAAGGTCAATGAATCATGTCTGACGCAACGACAACCACGTATCCGTATCAAAACCCCGGTCTTCCTATTGAACAGCGCGTTAACGACCTGATCGGTCGGATGACGGTCGAAGAGAAAGTGGCGCAACTGGGCAGCCGCTGGATCTACGAGATCGCCGATGAACGCGGGCTGAACCGGCAATGGGCGCAGGAGCGGATGGCGCACGGTCTGGGACAGGTGACGCGCCTCGCCGGGGGGAGTGTTCTGGGTCCGGTCGAAACCGCGCAGCTGGCGAATCAGATCCAGAAGTTTCTGGTTGAAGAGACGCGGTTGGGCATCCCGGCGCTGATCCACGATGAGTGTTGCAGCGGGTTCCTTGCCAACGGCGCTACCAGTTTTCCGCAGATCATCGGCGTCGCCAGCACGTGGGAGCCGGAACTGGTCGAGGCGATGACCCGCGTCATTCGCCAGCAGATGCGCGCGGTCGGCGTGCATCACGGGCTGGCGCCGGTGCTCGACATTGCCCGCGATCCGCGCTGGGGTCGCACCGAGGAGACTTTTGGCGAGGATCCGTACCTCACGTCGGTCATGGGCGCCGCCTACATTCGCGGATTGCAGGGTGCGGGCTGGTCGGAAGGCGTGATGGCGACCGGTAAGCACTTTGTCGGGTACAGCGCGTCGGAAGGAGGTCTCAACTGGGCGCCAGCGCACATCACAGCGCGCGAATTGCGCGAGGTCTACCTGGCGCCGTTTGAGGCGGCGGTGCGCGCGGCGCGGCTGGCGTCGATCATGCCCGCCTACCACGAAATCGATGGTGAGCCGTGCAGCGCTGCGCCGTGGTTGCTGACCGGCATCCTGCGCTATGAGTGGGGTTTCGATGGACTGGTCGTTTCCGATTATATGGCGATCGATCAGTTGCGCAACTACCACAAACTGGCGCGCGACAAAGCGCACGCGGCGCGACTGGCGCTCGAGGCGGGCATGGATATTGAACTGCCGAGCGTCGATGCCTACGGTCAGTCGTTGCTTGACGCCATTGCGAATGGCGATGTTCCAATAGAGTGGATTGACCGTTCGGTGCGCCGCATTCTGACGTTGAAGTTCGCCTTTGGGCTGTTCGAGAACCCTTACGTTGATCCAGACGCCGTGCTGGCAGTGTTCGACACGCCAGCGCAGCGTGAGCTGGCGCGCGAGATTGCCCGCAAGTCGATTGTGCTGCTCAAGAACGAAGGCAAGCTGCTGCCGCTGCCGAAAACCATTGGCGCCATTGCGGTCATCGGTCCCAACGCCGATAGTAAGCGCAATCTGCTGGGCGACTATTCCTATCCGGCGCATATCGAGACGCTGATCACGCTGAGCCGGCTCGGCTTCTCCGAGCATCCGCTGCCGGACTCGATCCATCTGGTTGAGACCAGCGCTTCGATGATCTCGATTGTCGAAGCGATCCGCCGCGCCGTGTCACCAACGACGCAGGTGTTCTATGCCAGGGGGTGTGAGGTCAATTCGCCTTCGACCGAAGGGTTCGCCGAAGCGGTCGAAGCGGCGCGCAAGGCGGACGTGGCAATCGTTGTTGTGGGCGACAAGGCGGGTCTGACACCGGAGTGCACCTCGGGCGAGTTCCGCGACAGCGCGCACCTGACTCTTCCCGGTGTGCAGCAACAACTGGTCGAAGCGATTCTGGCGACGGGAACGCCGGTGGTGCTGGCGCTGATCACCGGGCGCCCCTATGCCATTCCCCGTCTGGTCGAAGCGACGCCAGCAGTGGTCGAAGCATGGCTGCCGGGATCGGAAGGAGCGTCAGCGCTGGCGGATGTGCTCTTCGGTGATGCCAATCCTGGCGGTAAGTTGCCGATCACCTTCCCGCGGCATGTGGGGCAGGTTCCGCTCTTCTATGCACATCGACCGTCGGGGGCGCGATCATTCTTCTATGGACCGTATGTGGACGAGAGCAATCAACCGCTCTTTCCGTTCGGCTTCGGGTTGAGCTACACGCAGTTCGCGTTCAAGAATCTGACCGTGACGCCTGAAGCGACGACCGATGGTGTGGTGCAGGCATCGGTGGAGGTGATGAATGTTGGGGAGCGTAGCGGCGACGAGGTGGTGCAACTGTACACGCGCACTGAAGGCGCCAGCGTTACCCGACCGGTCAAAGAACTGCGGGGGTTCAAGCGGGTGCATCTCGAGCCGGGTGAGCGGAAGCGCGTGGTCTTTACATTGCCCGTTGAGCTGCTCGCGTACTATGATGCAACGATGCAACTCGCCGTTGAGCCGGTGACAGTGCATATCATGGCTGGCAACTCATCGGCGCACCTGCCGCTGTGCGCGTCGGTCCGGCTGACCGGCGAGAAGCGGATTATGACGCGCCGCACGACGTACTTCTGTGGTGTGGAAGTGATGTCGGGTTAAGAACCGAGAACCAAGGACCAAGAACCGAGCACTGAGAGTCCGGAAGCAAGCAATTATCCAATTGCCATCAGCAGGTCGCTTGCCTCCCACGCCAGCATGCCGCCGCGCAAAATCGCCACCTGGTCAAACCCGCGGTTCATCAGCGCCGCTGCGGCGCGTTCGCTGCGGCGACCGCTGCGACACACCAGCACAATAGGGCGATCACGGCTCACGCTTTCGGGATTGGTGAGCAATTCGTACAGCGGCAGCAACTCTGCCTGCGGGATGTGTCCCTGGCGATATTCGCGCGGCTCGCGCACATCGATGACGCGCGGCGGAGAGGGACCGCGGATCTGGCGCCACAACTCACGCGGCTCGATCGTTGGAACCTGTGGCTGTGCTCCCGTCGCTGGCAGCAGGGGAATAGCTTCGGGAGGGAGCGGACGCTTTGGCAGATTCTGGCATTCGCGGAACGCGCGCACCTCACACTCGTAGATGCAGACCGCCGGATCGAGGACGCGATGGAAGAGATATTCAATCGCATGGTCTTCGTCCAGGAAATGGTCTGCTCCGATATATTGGGTAAAGCCAGTGATATCCATCATTTGGCGTACCGGCTGACGCACGCGCACAAAGTAGACGCCGCCGCCACGGTCACGATATCGGCGTACGATCGTCTGGAGCATCTTGATGCCGCTGACATCACACCGCTGAACGCTGTGCATACGCAACAGGAGAAATCGCTGGGTCGGATTTCTGGTCAGCAAGGCGTTCATCTGTTCTTCGACGTGGTTGACGGCGCCGAAGTAAAGATCGCCGAGCACATCGACGACTGCCAGTTGCGGGCACATTGGCAGATGCGGCTGATACTCCCAGTGACGAAAGTCGGCGTCAGG
>JANWXL010000004.1 GCA_025055265.1 Roseiflexus sp. | reverse complement strand
GTATGTGTGCGTCGGCTGCGTGAAAAAGTCGAAGCCGAACCGTCACGTCCGCGGATCATCCTGACGGTGCGCGGCGTCGGGTACAAAATGGCAGAATCATAGGCGCGCCGCTATGTGCCGCGCATCATCCCCAGCAAACCTCGGCGCCCTTTCACGCCGGGCAGGGTGATCTTCCCGGCTTTCTTTTCGCCTGAATGCTCAAGCGAAATCAGGTTTGCACTGTCGCCCGCCACATACGCCGCGAGCTGCAGCAGACTCTGGCTCGCCCAACTGTGAGGTTGCGCCATCACGATCGGCATGCCACGGTTCACGCTGTGCGTGATCGGCTGCCCTTCGCCCGGAATGTTGGCGCCAACCGAACAGCGCAGGTGTTTCTGCACGTCCTGCGATGCTATGCCGTTGACGCTTGGGAAGCGGTTGAGCACCAGCGTGATCCGCCCGCGCGTCAGTTCATTGCGCGCGAGATGCTCCAGAAAACTCTTCGTGCTCCGCAGCGCCAGCACTGCTGGCGTTGTGACGACTAGTACACTCAAAATAAAGCCGTTGTCACATTCCATTCATGCGCCATCCAGAGTCGTGGGGTAAAGTAGTAATCAGAGCGACGAAGCGGTTTGTTCTGGTACTTTGGTCATCGTTTCTGTCGGTGGGTCGCCTGATATGATAAAGGCAGCATGAGGCAGACATTCCACACGAGCGTCGTCATAGGAGGCGTCTCATGCGCCAACGCATTATGTTCAGCGCGCGTTTTGCAGTCATTGCGGTCATTGCGCTGATTGCGTTCTTTGCACCCGTCCGATTGGCGCTGCCGCAATCATCCCTGACCTTCACGCAAACGAAACTGATAGCCGCCGACGCCGCTCAGTACGACTACTTCGGTCTGTCGGTCGCACTGACAGGCGACACAGTCGTCGTTGGCGCATATGGAAAGTCGGACCTTGCGCCAAGCGCTGGCGCCGCCTACGCGTTCACCCGCAGCAACGCGGCCTGGACGCAGCAGGCGCGGTTGGGGATGTCCGATGCTCTGGCGGGGGCGTACCTCGGCGCTGCCGTGGCGACCGACGGAGCGCAAACTGCTGTGGGCGCGCCGTATGCCAGCATTGGCGCACGTGACGCTGGCGCTGTCTATCTTTTCTCGAACACCGACTGGCAACGGCAGGCAATCATCACCCCCGGTGATCCCGAATCGGTGGCGCAGTTTGGCAATGCCCTGGCAATCAGCCAAAATACGCTCATCGTCGGTGCGCCATTGCACGACTCGTATGGCAGGGATGCCGGCGCTGTCTACGTCTTCACCTTCGACGGCAGCGCCTGGGCGCAACGCCAGAGGCTGATCGGCGCCGACACCGTCCCTGGCGATCGTTTTGGCAGCGCGCTGGCGTTGCACAATGGCTGGCTTGCGGTCAGTGCGCCGCAACACGGCGCTGGCGGCGCAGTGTATCTCTTCGAGTTCGACGGCGTCGCGTGGGTGCAGCGGCACAAAGTATCTGCTAGTGACACAATCGCTGGCGATCGTTTTGGCAGCGCGCTGGCGTTGCACAGTGGCTGGCTCGCAGTTGGTGCGCCGCTACACCGCGTCACCGGCAGTTTCAGCGGTGCAGTGTACCTTTTTGAGTTTAATAGCGCCTCCTGGGTGCAGCGGCAAAAGTTTATCGCTAGCGATACGGTCGCAAATGACCGCTTTGGCAGCGCACTGGCGCTGTCCAGCCAGCGGCTCGTTGTCGGAGCGCCGCTGCACGGCGCGAACGGTCCTGCCAGCGGCGCGGTCTATGTGTTCGACCGCAACGGTGCGACGTGGATTGAACGCGCAAAACTGATCGGCAGCGATACCGACAGCGGTGATCGGCTCGGCTGGTCGGTCGGTATTGATAGAAACACTATCGTCGCCGGAGCATACGGCGATACGCTCTTCGGACCGGCAACCGGCGCAGCATACGTTTTTGTGGACGTGACCGGTTCGGGGATGACGAATACGCCTCTGCCGATCGTCACTGCCACGCCGACGGATACTCCTGTACCGACAAATACACCAACGGCAACTGCTACAGACACCCCGACGCCGACCAATACCCCGACGGCCACCGGCACGCCATCTGCCACGCCGTCGCCAACCGCGACCGCTACGAACACGGCGACCAGCACGCCGTCGCCGACCAACACAGCGACGCCGTCCCCGACGGCCACCAGCACGCCATCCGCCACGCCGTCGCCAACCGCGACCGCTACGCCATCGAACACACCATCGCCGACCGCGACCAGCACGCCGTCGCCGACCAACACAGCGACGCCGTCCCCGACGGCCACCAGCACGCCATCTGCCACGCCGTCGCCGACCGCGACCGCTACGAACACGGCGACCAGCACGCCGTCGCCGACCAACACAGCGACGCCGTCCTCGACGGCGACCAGCACGCCATCCGCCACGCCGTCGCCAACCGCGACTGCTACGAACACGGCGACCAGCACGCCGTCGCCGACCGACACAGCGACGCCGTCCCCGACGGCCACCAGCACGCCATCTGCCACGCCGTCGCCGACCGCGACCACCACGCCGTCGCCCACGCCGTCCTCGACGGCGACCAGCACGCCGTCGCCGACCAACACAGCGACGCCGTCCCCGACGGCCACCAGTACGCCAACGCCGACTGCCGCTCCTGGAACTGTTCGCCCGGTTCTTGCGTGTGTTGCGCGGCGCTCGGCAGCAAGTTATGTTGCCCTCTTCGGCTACGACTCGCAGGGTAAGGCGGCGGTGCAGGTTCCGATCGGCGCTGGCAACCGCTTCAATCGCTACCAGGAAGACCTTGGACAGCCAACGATATTCGAGCCGGGGAATAGACGGGTTGCGTTTGCCGTGGTCTTCGATGGTTTGCCGCTCACGTGGTCACTGAACGGGCAGGCGGTCACTGCCTATGCGGAGTATCCGATCCGTTGCGGCGACGATGCAGTGATCCGTATTCAGCCTCTTCTAGAGTGTACGCTGCCTGATGGCGATGGCGCTTCGATTGCGCGGTTCGGGTATCGGAATGATAACGCATTCAACGTTGCCGTGCCTGTCTGGTGGCAGAATTTCTTTGTCCCGCGACCGATCCAGCGTGGACAGCCAATCGTGTTTGCGCCCGGTCGCCATCGGAATGTCTTCGAAACCAGTTTCTCACAGGGGGCGCTGGTATGGCTGCTCGACGGACGGATCGCCATAGCGACCAATTCACCGGTGCAGGCATGTCGGTTCAACTGACGCGGCAGCGGTACCACCACACCAGAGCGATCACCAGACCCGGCAACGCCACGAGCATGGCAGAGACAACGTTGCTGGTGGTGACAAAGACCAGGAGCGCCGCCAGCGGAGGGATCATGAGCAACAGCGTGCGCGGCGCTTCGGGAACCGGAAAACCGGCGTCTTCCTGCGGAAGTTTGTCGGTGCGAAGGGTTCCATAACGGGGTCTGATCGCATCCCGCCTGTCGTCGCCTGCGAAGGCCTCCGGCGGCAACGGCGCGCCTGGAATGGGTCGCTCCCGCACTTCGGCGAGAAAGGCGGCGCACCAGTCGCGCCCGTCGCGCCGGCTTTCGAACAGGTGGTAGGCGGCGCGCTGGAGGTACGCCGGATGCCCGGCGCTGATGCTGGCGAGCATGCGCAGTTCGCCGGGAGTGAAACTAACATTTGTGCCCTCAAGATAGGTCTCAGCAAACAGACGCACCTCTGCTGGCGCCAGCGCACCCAGACGCACGTTCACAAACCGTTCACTGAGCAGCGGCATCTCCCCGGCTGACGCCACCACCAGGATCAGGCGCCCGCCGCGCGCAATGCGCGCCAGCGTCTCGAGCAGCAACTCACCCCAGCCCGCGTGCAATGCCCGGTGCGCATCATCAAGACAGAGGAGCACCGGCGTCTCCTGTTCGAGCAGCGCCACCTCCAGCGCCGCCGGGGTCGAACCCGGCACACCCAGCGCCTGGAGCACGGTTTGATAGACATCCTCTGGCGTTGCCGCCTCGTGGAGCGCCAGATAAAACGAAGGAAGCAGCGGCTCTTCGAGGTGGACCGCCGCAGATGCAGTGATATGCGTCAGGAGCGATGACTTGCCAATGCTCGCCGGACCGGTGACCATGACCGGACGGCGCGCTTCGATCGCGTCGAAAATGAGCGACAATTCGCGCCAGCGCCCGGCGAAGCGCGAGGC
>JANWXL010000537.1 GCA_025055265.1 Roseiflexus sp. | reverse complement strand
GCAACGGTCGCTGATTGCCGATGTGTTGCGCCTGGCTCAACCGCTGCGCGCATTCACGATCTCTGCGCGTGTGGCTATTGACCCTGATTTTGGCAGTCTGTCGGTCGTCCGCTTGAACGCGGATCAACCGCTGCTGTTCTTCGATGCGCTAGAGCGTCCTCTGCCGCTTGTAACCCGACCGCGCGACTTCTGGTATCCGCATCTGACTTCCCACATCCGCCCCGAGCGTCACCCGCGTCAGGCGCGCCCCGATACGCTGGTTGTCTGGGGACCGCCCCGCGCTCCGCTCTCCACTGTGCGTGATAGCGTTCCCGTCCACGATCCGCGCACCGGTCACTACCTGGGGCGCGCGTTCTGGCGCGTCGATCGTGACGGGTACTGGGGTTGCTGGAGCGATTCGACCGAGAATATTGGTCCGGCGCTGACCCTGGCGGAACTGATTGCTCTCCTCAACGCCGAACGGGGTATTTTCGCCGACTGAGATCTGGAAAAGGCTGGCGCTGTACCGCGGCTTTATCTGCCCGTCGAAATAGTTAAAACTCATTACACCGAAATTAATGATTTTTTGATTGCAATCGGCTGTTATTATTGTTCATCGTATTCCTGTCATCCGGTTCTCATCTTGATGACATTCTCGTGTACGCACCCGATCACTACAATGTGAGCAGAGGTGCAGGGGATCCGCAAGGCGTCTGCAAGCACGCGATCTACGAGGAGACATTGATGCAGCAGAGCAGTATGTCCACGCAAGCATTGCCTCGCACATCGTCCGAGGCGTCGGCAGGCAGCATTCGCAGACGGACTGTCGCATATGAACACGCGGATATCGATACGCAGACGATCGCTGGCATGGATTTGTCTGCATTGCAGCGGTTTTGTCAGATTGAGAGCGATCGGTTCTTTCGCGGGCAACCGCACGATACGCGCTTTGCCTACGAACTGTTCCGGCGGGCGCTGGTCGAGCGGTGTGAAGCGGCGTGGGAAATTCTGTTCTATCAGTATCGCGCGCTGGTCGAGAGTTGGGTGCGGCGCAGCAGCGCCTTCAGCAGCACTGGTGAGAGCAGCGAGTATTTCGTCGGTTCGGTCTTTGCCCGCTTCTGGCAGGCCATTACGCCAGAACGATTTGCTGCATTCCCGACGCTTGGATCGCTGTTGCACTATCTCCAGTTGTGCGCCAGTTGCGTGGTCATCGACTGTGCGCGGTCGCAATCGTGGGCTGAGGTGGTTCCTGAAGCGCTGACACGGGGATTCGATCAGGTGCGCGATGCACCGGACGAAGAAGCGATCGATCGGGTGTCACGCGAGGAGTTCTGGCGCTCGATCAACGCTTTGCTGGCGGGCGATGCCGAACGATGCGTGATCTACCATTCATTCATCATGGGGCGCAAGCCAGGTGAGATCTACGAGATGCGCCGTGATCTCTTCGAGAGTGTCACGGACGTGTACAACGTCAAGCGGAATATTCTCGGGCGCCTGAGCCGCAACCGTGAGCTGCGCCGTATGGCGGGGGTGTCGGTGTCATAAGAGGATCGCCTCTGTGCCCCCTGTCGTAGAGACGTTGCAATGCAACGACAGGGGGCATTTTTATTCCTCCATCTCATCCGCAATGAACGCCGTCAGATCAGCGACGCGCGTCGCATAGCCCCACTCGTTGTCGTACCAGGCGATGACCTTGACCAGGTTGCCTCCCAGCGACATCGTCAGCGGCAGATCGACGATTGCCGAGGCGGTGGAACCGATGAAGTCGGTCGATACCAGCTCCTCTTCGGTCACTTCCAGGATGCCTTCCAGTTCCTTGCTCTGCGCCGCTTCGCGGAAGGTCTCATTGATTTCATCGACTGAGGCGTTCCGCTCGAGTTCGACCACAAAGTCGATCATCGAAACGGTTGGCGTTGGCACGCGCACGGCGAAGCCGTCGAACTTCCCTTTGAGTTCGGGGATAACCAGCGCCACTGCGCGCGCTGCGCCGGTGGTGGTCGGCACGATATTCATCGCCGCCGCCCGCGCGCGCCGCAGGTCTTTGTGTACGTTGTCCTGCAGATTCTGATCCATCGTGTAGGAGTGGATCGTCGTCATCAGGCCGCGGCGGATGCCAAAGCGGTCGTTGAGCACCTTGGCGACCGGCGCCAGGCAGTTCGTTGTACATGAGGCATTGGAAATGATATGATGCACGGCGTTGTCGTAGCGATCCTCGTTGACGCCGAGGCAGATAGTGATGTCTTCGCCTTTGGCAGGCGCCGTGATGATCACCTTGCGCGCACCAGCCTGCAAGTGTGCGCGCGCCTTCTCGGCATCGGTGAAGCGCCCGGTCGACTCGATCACGATGTCAACGCCCAGATCGCGCCACGGCAGTTTCGCCGGATCGCGCTCCTCGAGCGCCACGATCTCAATCTCGCGTTCATCGCCGTCTTCGCCGTAAAATGTAACGATCATACGGTCATTCGTGACGGTGACATCGCCATCGAACGCGCCGTAAGTCGAGTCGTGGCGCAGCAAATGCGCCAGCGTTTCGTTATCGGTAAGGTCGTTTATCGCCACGATCTCCAGGTCGTCCGGATACTGTTCGAGCATTGCTTTGAAGCTTTGACGACCGATCCGACCGAAGCCGTTGATTGCGACACGTGCCATCGTCGTGCTCCTTCTGCAGTTGTACCGGTGCGCTCTGTCGTATGGAGCGCGCCGCGCCATTATAGCACGGCTCTTACGGCGCTGTGTCAGAAGGAGATCGAACGCTCTTTCAGATGGGTTTCTGGCCAGATGCGGATGCCGCGTTCGAGACGGTTATCCGCCTCGATAATGCATGCGTCGCTGATGACGGCGCCATCGGTGATATGGGTGCGCGCGCCGATCTGATTACGGCTGCCGACGACGCACGAGCGCAGCGCCACCCCTTCGCCGATCTGATTGCCATCCCACAGAACGGCGCCCTCGATCCGCGCCTGGGGACCAATAATGCACCCTGCGCCGATGACCGTCGGTCCGATGATCTGGGCGCCAGCGCCGATCTTCACCCCCGGACCAATCACGACCGGACCAATCACCTGGGCGCGCGGGTGAATGTCGGCGTCGCCGACCAGCCACACCCGGTTGCCGATCTCTTTACCGTGGAAGCGGTAGCGCACCTTGCCCACCAGAATGTCGTGGTGCACCTCCAGGTACGCCGATGGCGTGCCGATATCGGTCCAGTATGCGGGGGACGGGTAGCCGTACATCGGGTCGCGCGTCTGCAGCACGACAGGGAACAGACCGCGCTCGAACATATAGTGCTGTTTGGGAGGGACGTAGCGGAACAGTTCTGGTTCAATGATGTACGTGCCTGCGTTGATCAGGTTCGACGTCACCTCATCGACGCGCGGCTTTTCCATGAAGCGGCGGATGTGACCGGTTTCGTCCATCTCGACCAGACCATACGCCGTCGGGTCTTCAACCGGGGTCAGGGCGATGGTCAGCTTGCTGCCGCGCTCGCGGTGGAACGCCAGCATGGCCCTCAGGTCGAGATCGGTCAACACATCGCCGTTGAACACAAATGTCGATCCGTCGAGCATGTGCTCGACATTCTTTACCGCGCCAGCGGTGCCGAGCGGTTCTGGCTCTTCGATGACGTGGATCTTCAAGCCCAATGCCGAACCATCGCCGAGCGCCTCACGGAACCGGTCGGCAAGATACTGAACGCACAGGATGACCTCGTCGATCCCCTGGTTACGCAGATTTTCGAGGACATGCACGATGAATGGCTGGTTAACCAGCGGAATCATCGGCTTGGGCGTGTTGCACGTGAGCGGTCGCAGACGGGTGCCGAGACCGCCGACCAGAATGACTGCCTTCATGGTTGCTCCTGTACCTGGAAACGCCAGTATTCAAGCGTGTCGAACAGAGTCTGCTCCAGCGGAATGCGCGGCGTCCATCCGGTATCGGTGCGAAAGCGCGAAGCGTCGCACACCACGCACGGCACATCGGAAGGGCGCATCCGTGACGGGTCCGGTTCGATCTGAATGTCGTGCGTGCTGAAGGTCAGCAGAATATCAAGGATGCGTCGGATGCTGACCGCCTGCCCGCTGCCGACATTATACGCCGCGCCGACTTTGCCATGGAGCGCGGCGAGTTCATAAGCGCGCGCGATGTCACGCACATCGCTGAAATCGCGTTCCGCCGCCAGGTTGCCGACGCGCAGCACTGGCGGTTGCAACCCGGCTTCGATCCGCGCAATCTGCGCAGCGAAAGCAGGCACAACGAACGCCTCCGTCTGGCGTGGACCGATGTGATTGAACGGTCGCAGCCGGATCGTGCGCAACTGATGGCTGATGTGATACTGGTACGCGAACAGATCCTGCGCCGCTTTGCTTACGGCATACGGATTAACCGGACGTAGCGGCGCCTGCTCAGTCAGCGGCAGCTCTTCAGGGCGCACCATGCCGTAGATCTCGTTGCTGCTGGCAACAACGATCAACGGGTCAATCCGCAATTGCAGCGCTGCCAGAAACAGATTGAGCTGCGCGCCGATATTGGCCTGCACTGTTGCGTGCGGGTCGGCGAAGGCGCGAGGAACGTTCGACTGACCGGCAAGGTGAAAGATGACGTCGGGTCGGATGCTGGCGAGCGCCATGACCGCCTGATCGCGGTCGTTGAGATCGGCGGTGATGTAGGTTATTCGCCCCTCAAGCGTTTCAAGCGCAGGTGCGGGCTGGCGCGCAAGACCGGCGACCTCCCAGGCGCCGGTTGTGAGCAGATGTTCTGCCAGATGTCCGCCGACGAACCCATTGATGCCGGTAATCAACGCGCGCATAGGTCAAGAGGATGCCCTGCTCGATGTTTCCCTTGCGCTACTATAGCGGAATGCGCACTATCCTGCAAGATGTGGGGATGGCAATCCTGTCATCCAGGGATGACATCATGGTAAGCGAGGCGCGAGGCAAGAGGCGCGAGGGAAGGGGCGAGTGACGAGTGACGAGTGACGAGCAGCTTTGATCATCTCTGTGCCTTTGTGCCTTTGTGTGAGGAATGAAAGGTGCGAGGCGCGAGGTGAGCAGGTGACGGGGAGAAGGTGCATGGGAGAAGGTCGAGCGAGGCGCAAGGTGAGCAGGTGGCGGGTGAGAGGGTTGCAGGTGAGAAGTCCACCCTTAACCCCTAACCCCTAACCCCTAACCCAAAAAACCCCGCGAGCTTCTGGAACTCGCGGGGTCCCTTACTGAAACGCGTCCGGGATTATGACTGCTCTTCGCTCTGCTCAGCCGATGCCTGCGGTTGCTGCGAAGAGGTCGGCTGAGTGGCGGCGGGGACGTTGACCGCATCAACGGGACGACGTGCGCCAGTGTAGCGGCGGCTGACGCTGACCGGTTCCGGCAATGCGCGGGCTGTAACGAAACCGAACTGCTGGCGCTGCACCGTCCGCGGATCGGTGAATGGATGCTCGGCTTCGACGCGCGCCAGGATTTCGTTCACGTCGAGGTCAGTCAGT
>JANWXL010000506.1 GCA_025055265.1 Roseiflexus sp. | reverse complement strand
CACCGGCTACTACACGCTATTGAGCGTTCCGTTAGGCATCGCCTTTGGCTTGATGCTGGCGGTGCTCCTTAATCAGCGCGTTCCGGCGCTTGGCGTTTTCCGCACGCTCTACTATCTGCCCTCGTTGCTCGCCGGAAGCGTTGCAGTTGCGCTGCTCTTCTCCTGGCTGCTCAATCCGCAGTTTGGCGCGATCAACCTGATCATCCGCAATCTGGTCGGTCCCGATGGTCTGATCCCGCTGGGCATCACGGGTCCGCGCTGGTTGCAGGATCCGAACTGGGTTATTCCGTCCTACACGCTCATGTCGCTCTGGGGGTTCGGCGGCACGATGCTGATCTACCTCTCGGCGCTGCAGGGCGTTCCCACGGCGCTCTACGAAGCTGCTGAAATCGATGGCGCCACCCGTGTCCAGCAGTTCTTCCACGTGACTATTCCGATGATTTCGCCAGTCATTCTGTTTACGTTCATTACCGGCGTGATCGGCGCGATGCAGCAGTTTACGGCGGCATACGTCATCTCCGGCGGCAACAATCTCGGCGCTCCTGCCTATTCGTCGATGTTCTACAACCTGTATCTCTTCTTGAATGCATTCCGCCGCTACCGCATGGGACTGGCATCGGCGCAGGCGTGGATTTTGCTGATCGTTATCCTGCTGCTGACGCTGGCGATGTTCTGGGCGTCGCGCCGCTATGTGCACTACGAATCGGATGAAGAAGGAGCGATCTGACCGGGCTGCACGGTCGTGAATGAACAGGAGGAAGAGCAATGGCGACACAAACAACATCTTCAGGCGTGCGCCCGGCAACCTCTCTGGTGCGGCGCGGTCTCTGGGCGAGCAAGCGACGGCGTGAGCAGATCATTACTGCTCTTTCGACGATGATCGTTGCGCTTGGATTGATCATTATTCTGTTTCCGCTGGTGTGGATGTTCTCCACCTCGCTGAAAACCCGCGCGGAAGTGGCAAAGTTCCCGCCGGTCTGGATTCCTGCAGTCCCGCAATGGGACAATTATCGCGTGGCGCTCACGGGAGAAAACCGCTTCGATATTTACTTCAGGAATACGCTGATCTACGCGGGCGGCGCAATGCTGGGCGAGACCCTTTCGTGCGCGCTCGTCGCCTACGGCTTTGCGCGTCTGCGCGCGCCAGGCAAGAACGCGCTGTTCGTGCTGGTGCTTTCCACGATGATGCTGCCGTTCTGGGTGACGCTCATCCCGCAGTATATTATCTTCGCTCGCCTGGGCTGGATTGACACTTATCTCCCGCTGCTCGTGCCAAAGTTTTTCGGCAGCGCCTATCTCATTTTCCTGCTCCGTCAGTTCTATAAGACGCTGCCAAAGGATTATGAGGAGGCGGCGCTGATCGATGGCGCAGGGTATTTTGGCATCTGGTGGCGCATTATTGTGCCATTATCGCTGCCTGCCATCGGCGCCGTCGCCATCATGAGCTTTATGTATCACTATCAGGACTTCATGGGTCCGCTGCTGTACATCAATTCGCAGTACAACTATCCTGTTGCGATCGGTTTGCAACAGTTCCGGGCGCCGTTCGGCGGCACCGCCTTCCATCTGCTCATGGCAGCGTCGCTGGTCACGCTGATTCCGCCGATGGCGCTCTTCTTCCTGGCGCAACGCTATTTCATTCAGGGGATTGTGGTGACTGGCGTGAAAGGGTAGACCGGCACACTGTTTCGCTGAACTGCTTACATCTGCGCTGCCATCCCAGGACGCTGGCAGCGCTGCGTGGAATGGCGCCTGACGGGAGGCGGCAGAGTCGTGTGTTCCTGGCAGTCAGAGATCTGGAGTCCATGCGTCCTCCAGAAATGCCTGCTCTGTGCTGGCACGCACCACGCTGTGCATACACTGCCCGAACGCACTGATGGACTGAGTCGCCCCCCGTCGCGTGAAAAAACTGGAGAGGAGGTGGATCAGGACAGAGAAGATCTCGTTTGCGCGGTGTACCCTTGCAATGATGAAGGAGACGCAACGTATGAGGCTGAAACAGTATCCCTGGATTCTCCTGCTCGGCGCGTTGATGCTGGTACTGGCGGCGTGCGGCGGACAGCAGACGGCAGCGCCAACCGCAGCGCCAGCGGCGCCAACCACAGCGCCAGCAGCCGATCTACCAACACCCACCCCAGTGATTGAATTCGCGCAGCAACCGCAACCAGGTCAGAAGGTGCTGGTATGGATGGTGCGCATCAGCACTGTTGAAAACCGCTGGGAGCGCGATGTCGTGCTGCCTGCATACCAGAAGGTTGCGCCGGATGTGTTCGTGAAGGTGCTCAACATTAACCAGGACGATATCGCCGTCAAGCGCGAGGCGATGATCGCTGCCAAGGAACCGCTGCACGTCTGGTCGTCCAACTGGGGCGGCGATGGCTTCGCCAGCGACCGCTTCCGCGGCTTGCTGGCAGACCTGACGCCGCTGATCGAGCGCGATAAGTGGGACACGAGCGACTTCATTCCCGAAGTGTTCGCCATCTACAATGTTGAGGGCAAGCAGTATGGCATCCCGTTCCTCACGACCGGCAGCTACGTGTACTACAACATGAAGCTGTTCGATGAGGCTGGCGTGCCTTACCCGCCGAGCGACTGGAGCGACAAGTCCTGGACGTGGGACGCATTCCTCGAGACCGCCAAGAAACTGACGAAGAACCCGGAGGATCCGAGCAAAGCGGTGTATGGCGGCGTTAGCGGTTTGTGGCCCCCCTTCGACAGCATTCCCATGATCTGGGGCAAGGACCCGTTCACCAAAGAAGCGCTCGAGACCGGCTTCTCCGATCCAATCAAGCTGGATGAACAGACAGCCGCCGCATTCCAGGCGATCCACGATCTGGTGTATGTCCACAAGGTCGCTCCAGACCAGGCGGCATCCCAGGCGCTCGATCAGCTTGGCGGCGCCTTCCTCTCCGGGCGCGTCGCTATGTTCATGACCGGCGGTTGGGGCCACTGGAACTATAAGGATATTATCGACGATCCGAACGGCTTCTGCTGGGGCGCGGCGCCGCTCCCCTGGGGCACGCCCGATGCCAACATTCGCGCCACCATCTTTACCGACCCCTGGGTGATCACCGCTGGAATGGACGCCGAGAACACCGATCTGGCGTGGAACTTCGTGAAGTTCCTGGCGTCGGCGGAGCAACAGCGCGCCTACACGCTTGCGACTGGCACCCCGCCGGTGCGCCAGAGCCTGCTCAATGAGTACTATAAGCAGTACGAGAAGTGCGTTCCGGCAGAAAAGACCAAGGAGTCGTTCCAGGGCGCCTTCGCGCATGGACGTGAGTCGTCGAACCACCTGCTGGTTAAGTTCGACGAACTCAGCCAGACATGGGACAACCTCCTGAGTCCGTTCTGGAATGATCCCAATGCGAAAGCCTCGGATCTGATGCCGATCCTCGAAGCGGATGTCAATGCCGCGCTCGAGCGTATCCGTAAAGAGGCGGGACGGTAATTCGGTTGGCTGGCAGGGATAGGTGGCTCATCCCTGCCAGCAATGGATCGGAAGTCGTCAACTAATAGTGTCGGATAATGGTGTCGGACAGGGCGCTTTGTGCGACGCCTGTGCGTTGCGCGAAGCGCCCTCGTCACGCAGCAGGTTTCATGAACTAAATCCGAAAATCCGAGCAGGCGATGAATTCGTGTCTGTGAGCCTGCGGTTGGTCACCCGCCTTCGCGGGTGGGCAAGGGCGCTGCGGGCTGAAGCCCTGGCTGAGATCGTGAAAGCCCCTTTGGGGCTTCAATGTCCTGAGCGAGGGCTTTAGCCCGCAGCCCAGAGAACGCGCAGCCCGGCGGAACAGGTTTACCGGATTCATTTCTCAATCCTCATTAGCCCGCAGCTTAGCGGGTGCGCAGTCTGGCAGCACGGGTCTACCGGGTCTAGGTTCGTAATGTTCATCAACCATCAACCAGAGTTGCCGGTTTTCTATAGTTCACCTTCATTCGAAAGCGGCGCAGCGGGAGTGATTCGTGAAGCAGACCAGGCTGATATTGGCGATCTTCTTTGTGAGCGGCGCGAGCGGCTTGATCTACGAGGTCGTCTGGTTTCGCCTGCTCAGCCTCAGTTTCGGCGTCAGCGTGTATGCCGCCAGCGCGGTGTTGACCGCTTTCATGGGCGGGCTGGCGCTGGGAAGCTGGGTGTTCGGCAGAATCACGACGCGCCTGAAGCAGCACGGGGACCCGGCAGCCCCAGCAGCGGCGCTCCTGCGCCTCTTCGCCCTGTTACAGATCGGCGTTGCGCTGTTTGCCTTCGCCACGCCTCCGCTCTTCGCCGGATTGACCGACCTGTATGTCTGGATTGCGCGCCATCTGCAGCCAGACCTCTTCGCGTACAACGCTGCGCGCACCATGCTTGCCACCCTGGCGCTCGCGCCGCCGACCTTTCTGATGGGAGGCACGCTGCCGGTGCTGGCGCAGTTGCTGGCAGCGCGCAGCCAGGATCGAGGATGGCGGATCGGCGCTCTCTATGCGATCAACACGTTCGGCGGGGTGCTGGGTGCGCTGGCTGCCGGGCTGATCCTGATCCCCTCGCTCGGCGTGAATGGGTCGCTCTACCTGGGCGGCGCGCTCGACCTGGCGGCGGCTGGCGCGGCGTTCTGGCTGGCGCGCCGCTGGCAGGAAGCGCCTCTGAGTTCTGCACCGTCGCCATCGCAGCCTGCCCCCTTGGTGGCGGCGCCGCAACCGAAACGTGCGACACGTTCAACTGCGTCACGCACATCGGGCGGACGCGCTATCGTGGCACTCCAGACAACCAGCGCGGCGACGGGTGCGCAGGCGATGCGCAATGGCGCGGTTGCAACGACGCCGATGCCCTCTGCCGCAAGATACCCCGCATTGTCGCTCACTCCGGCGCGACTGGCGTTGATAGGATATGCATTGTCCGGGTTCGCCGCGCTGGGCTATCAGGTGGCGTGGACGCGCACACTGGCGATCTTCAGCCTGAATGCCGTCTATTCGTTCACCATTATGCTGGTGACGTTTCTGATCGGGCTGGCGGCAGGCAGCGCCTGGATGGGGCGGCGGATTGACCGGCACACACAGCCGCTGGCGCTCTTCGGCTGGTTGCAGATCGGAATTGGAATGGGTGCGGTGATTGCGCTCTATGCCTTTGCGCGCATGCCGACCCTGCTCGACATGTTCACCGCCAGAACCAGTTTTCTCGGCACACTGTGGGCGGAGTTCTTCGCCGCCGCTGTGATTATGATTATTCCGACGCTGCTCATGGGCGCGGTCTTCCCGGTAGCAGCGCGGTTGTACGCCGCCTCCTTCGCTACGGACACTCCTGCCGCACCAGATCAGGGCGTGGTGGGATCGCGGGTCGGGCGGCTCTATGCGCTCAACACTGTTGGCGCGACGCTGGGTGCATTCATGGCGGGCTTTGTCTTCATTCCGCTGATCGGGCTGCAACGCTCCTCTCTACTGCTCGCGGCGCTCAACCTGGCACTTGGCGCAGCAGCAGTGCTGCTGGCGTCGCCGGTATGGGGCGAACGAGCGCGCCTGGCGGGGGCGTTGGGAGCGACGGCGCTGGCGGCGGCGCTGTTACCGCCTGGCGTCTACCTGGGGTTCCGTGAGGGGGTCATCCCGGAACTGGTGTACTACCGTGAGGGGGTAGACGCGACGGTCGCAGTGTTTGAGGTTAAGTATCCGCCGCTCAAGATGTCGTTCGTCAACGGGCGCAGTGAGGTTCCCACCGACAAACACAGCATGCGCGCCTTCCATCTCCTCGGTCATTTGCCGGCGCTCCTGCGTCCCGATGCGCAGAATGCGCTCATGATCAGCTTCGGCAACGGCATCGCCTCAGGCGCGATGGCGACGCACGCGATCCCGCGCATCCACGCCGTTGAACTGGTTGCCGAACAGGTCGAGGCGGCGCGCCTCTATGAAGCCGAAAATCGGGGCGTCCTTAACCGTCCTGGCTTCCAGATCACTATCGAGGATGGACGCAACTACCTGCTGCGCAGCGCCGAACGCTACGACATCATCACCGCCGACGCCACCCATCCGATTAATAGCAGCAGTTGGGCGCTGTTCACCTTCGAGTTCTACACGATGGTGAAAAGCCGCCTCGCCGATGACGGCGTTTTCATCCAGTGGCTGCCGTTCCACGATCTTTCGGAACGCGACTACCGCGACATTATTCATACGTTCCAGAGCGTCTTCCCCCACACGACGCTGTGGTACACTGGCGCCACACATAGTTTCCTGGTCGCCACGCCGCGTCCGCTGACGCGCGATCAGATCCTGGCGCTCGACGCGCAGTTGAAGCAGTCGGCAGCCGGATCGGACCTCGGCGACGGCCGGTTGCTGGCGGCAGACCTGATCATGCACGAGGCAGAAGTGGCGGCGTTTGCAGCGGATGGTCGGATTGTGCGTGATGACCGCGCCTTTTTCATTCCGGCAATGGATCGCGAGCGCATCCTGGCGGCGCTCGAACCGTATGCGCGCGCGGCTGCGCGCGACGCAGGACGCTGATGCAGAAGAACGCTGGAGAAGGAGAATCCTATGGCGGATAAACTACGGGTCGGCGTGCTGGGATTGACCCACGACCATGTGTGGGGAAATCTCCAGGACCTGGCGAACTGCGACGATGGCATGCTGGTTGCGGCGGCGGACCCCAACCCGGCGCTGCGCGAGCATATCAGATCATTGGGATGCGAACAGGTTTTCGACGATTACAGCGACATGCTGGATGCGGTTAAACTCGACGCAGTGTATGTGTTCAGCGACAATCTGCGCGGCGCAGAGTTGACCGAAATGGCGGCGGAGCGCGGTCTGCACGTCATGGTCGAGAAGCCAATGGCGGCGACGTATGCTGACGCGGCGCGCATGCGCGGCGCCGCTGCTGCGGCTGGCGTTCAGTTGATGGTCAACTGGCCGATTATGTGGTGGCCCACCGTGCAGCACGCGCTGAACCTGATCGCTGAAGGACGCATCGGGCAGGTCTGGCAGGTCAACTATCGCGCTGCCCACATCGGTCCGCGCGAACTCGGCTGTTCGCCTTTTTTCTGCGAATGGCTCTACGACCCGCGGCGCAACGGCGCCGGCGCGCTGATGGATTATTGCTGCTACGGCGCGGCGCTGACCTGTGCGCTGCTCGGGTTGCCTTCGCGCGTGACAGCGATGACAGGTCGCCTGTGGAAACCCGATCTGCCAGCGGAAGATAACGCGGTGATCGTCATGCAGCACGCGCGCGCCATCAGCACCGCGACCGCATCGTGGACGCAGGTCGGCGATATGACCAGCTACGAGCCGATGATCTATGGCAGCGAGGGAACCATTCACATCCGCGAGCACGGCAAAGAACTGTGGCTGGCGGACCGTGAGCATCGCAACGGTATTCGCCTCGACGTGCCGGAACCGCCGGTCGGCATGCGCAACAGCGCCGAGTACTTCCTTGGTCACATACGCGCGGGCAAGCCAATCACCGGTCTGTGCAGCGCCGAAACCGGCTTGATGGCGCAGGAGGTGCTGGAAGCGGGCATCATCTCGGCGACTGAGGGGCGCGCCGTATCGCTGCCGTTGCCGACGACGTCGCTGGCATAGGAGGAGGTGTATGGATCATCTTTCTCTTCTTCCCGCGCCACGGTCGTTGACCTTCCTGCCAGGGGTGTATGTGGCGACGTCGGCGCAGCGCATTCTGATCCAGGGCGCCGCGCCGGGAGACCTGTTGTTTGCGGCGCGTCGCCTGCAACGTGCGCTGCGCGCCCACGCTGGCGTCGAGTGGGAACTGACCGCGACGCCGGAAGGTCCTCCGGGTGAGATCGGCGCCACGCTGCGGGTGACCGCCGACGGCGCCAGTCATCCCCAGGGATATGTCCTGAACATCAAGGACGGCGGCATCCTGATCGAAGCGCCAGCCCCGGCTGGCATCTTCTACGGCGTCTGCACCCTGATCCAGATCGTGGAACAGACCGGACGAACCTTTCCCTGCCTGTATGTCAACGACCACCCTGATTTTCCCGCGCGTGGGGTGATGATCGATATCAGCCGCGACAAGGTTCCAACGATGGAGACCCTGTTCATGCTGATCGACATGCTGGCAGGCTGGAAGATCAATCAGGTGCAGCTCTACACCGAGCACACGTTCGCCTATCGGAACCATCCTGATGTGTGGGCGCGCGCCTCGCCGCTGACCGGCGAGGAGGCGCTGACGCTCGATGCGTATTGCAAGGAGCGATTTATCGATCTTGTGCCTAACCAGAATTCGTTCGGGCACATGCACCGCTGGCTCATCCACCCGCGCTACGCGGCGCTCGCTGAGATCCACGGCGAGTTCCAGGCGCCGTGGGGAACAATGCAGGGACCGTTCAGCCTGGCGCCGGAGGATCCGGGCAGCCTCGACCTGGTGCGCAGCCTGTACGATGAACTGCTGCCGCATTTCTCCAGCCGCCTGTTCAACGTCGGCTGCGATGAGACCTTCGATCTCGGTCAGGGGCGCAGCAAAGACGCCTGTGCGCAGCGCGGCGTCGGGCGGGTCTACCTCGACTTTCTGCTCAAACTCTACGACGCTGTGAAACACCACGGTCGCACGATGATGTTCTGGGGCGATATTGTCAACAATCACCCGGAACTGATCGGCGAGTTGCCGCGTGATGTCATCGCACTTGAATGGGGGTATGAAGCCGATCACCCCTTCGACCGCAACTGCGCCCGCTACGCGGCGGCGGGCATCCCGTTCTACGTCTGCCCCGGCACGTCATCGTGGCAGAGCATCGCCGGACGCACTGACAACGCGCTGGGGAATCTGCGCAACGCAGCCGAGAACGGATTGAAGCATGGCGCCATTGGCTATCTGATCACCGACTGGGGCGACATGGGGCACTGGCAGGTGCTACCCGTGAGTTTTCTGGGGTTTGCCGTCGGTGCGGCACTCGCCTGGGCATACGCCGCCAACCGCGATATGGACGTTCAGGCGGCAGTCAGTCGCCATGCGTTCACCGATCCGACTGGCGCGATGGGGAAGGTGGCATACGACCTGGGGAATGTGTACCGCGCCGTCGGGTATGAGCCGCCGAACTCGTCGGTGCTGTTCTGGGTGTTGCAATCGCCGCCGGTTGCCAATCCACCCGCCCTGCCGCCGCTCGACTTCGACCGCGCGCTTGAGGCGATCGACGCGGCGATTCAGCCCATTGCCGCCGAGCGCATGACCCGCCCTGACGCGCCGCTGATTCTCCAGGAGTTCGACAATACGGTGCGCCTGTTGCGGCACGCCTGTCGCCTGGGACAGTTGTTGACCCAGCCCGATGGCGCTGGCGCGCTGCCGCGGCGCCGACTGCTGAATGATGATATGCGCGAAATCATCCGCGAGTACGAACGTCTCTGGCTGGCGCGCAACCGCCTTGGCGGGCTGTCCGACAGCGTGGCGCGGCTGGAGCGCCTGCGCGCCCGTTATACCGCTCAGGAGCAGACGCCATGATTCGGATTGGCATCGTTGGCTGCGGACGGATTCTGAATGCCCATCTGCAGGGATACCTGCAATTGCGCCAGTTGGGGATCGACCATTTTCGCATCACTGCCCTCTGCGCGCGCCGGGTCGAAGACGCGCTTATGTTCCGCAAACGTGGCGAGGGACCGCCTCCCCGTCCGCCGGTGCTCGACCCGGCGACCGGCGATCCGCTGGCAGCGCCGCACACGTATGTCTCCGACATCCATGACGATGTGGAGGTCGCCGTCTATACCGACTACCGCGATCTTATCGCATCGGGCAAAGTGGACGCGATCAACGATCTGACGACGCTGGCGCTGCACCATCAGGTCGGGCTTGCCGCCATCGACGCCGGGTTGCACCTGCTATCGCAGAAGCCGCTGGCGATCTCCGTGCGCGCCGCGAAGAAAATGGTGGCGGCTGCGAAGGCGCGCGGGGTGACGTTTGGCGTGTTCGAGAATGTACGCCAGGCGCGCAGCGTGCGTGCGATGGCATGGGCAGTGCGCCAGGGATTGATCGGCGAGCCGCAGATCTCGGTTATGGGGTTCCTTGGCGGACTCTGGTCGCCGGATCGGGTCGTTGCCGAAACGCCGTGGCGTCACAAGAAACTGCTCGGCGGCGGCGGCGGGAGCATTGACATTGGGGTGCATCAGATGCACTTCCAGCGCTACGTGGTTGGCGAAATCGCTGCGGTGAGCGCCGTTGCGCGCACCTTTGCGCCGATGCGTTATCTGCGCGACCCGCAGGGCAACGTGATCGATCAGGTGCAGGCGGATGTTGATGACACCTACATGGCGACCCTTCAGTTCGAGCGCGGTGCGATCGGGCAGTTGTGGTGGAGCTGGGCTGGTTCGCCGGAAGAACTGACGATCAACGGCGCCCCGGCCATCATTGGCAGCAGGGGGGTCATTCGCGGCGGGCAGATTGTGACAGCGGACGGCGAGCGCCTGCCCCTGGACGAGACCTTCGAGCAGGGGATGACGTCTGCCGAACGCGAGCAGTTCTTTCCGCTTGGACTGACCGATCCCTGCGCTATCCAGAACCTCGACTGGCTGCGCGCGATTGAACGCGGCGCCGACCCGGAGACCAGCGGCGAGGAAGGGTTGCGCGACCTGGCGTGCGCCTTCGCCATTTTGGAGTCATCGACGCTGGGACGCACCGTGACGCAGCAGGAAGTGCTCGATGGCGCGGTCGACGCCTATCAGCGCGACATTGACGAACATTACGGACTTCTCTGACAGCGCGGGTCTGGAAATTATTCAGACCTGCAAAGGACGCCTCCTCATGGCAATGCGACGCTTTCCCGACGGTTTTCTCTGGGGCGCGGCAACGGCCGCATTTCAAATCGAAGGTGCGACCCGCGAAGACGGACGTGGCGAGTCGATCTGGGACCGGTTCTGCGCAACGCCGGGCAGGGTGCTCAACGGCGACACTGGCGACCCGGCATGCGATCACTACCATCGCTGGCGCGATGACATCGCGCTGATGAAATCGCTCGGCTTTCAGGCGTATCGGTTTTCCATCGCCTGGCCCCGCGTTATTCCGCAGGGCGCAGGCGCGATCAATCCTGCCGGTCTCGATTTCTACGATCGCCTCGTGGATGGCTTGCTGGAAGCCGGCTTTCAACCCTTCGCAACGCTCTATCACTGGGATCTGCTGCAGGCGCTTGAAGATGCAGGCGGGTGGCCCGCGCGCGCTACCGCGTATGCGTTCGCCGACTATGCCGATGTGGTAGTGCGTCGCCTGGGGGATCGCGTGAAGCGCTGGATCACGCTCAACGAACCGTGGTGTTCAGCGTTTCTCGGCTACTGGACTGGCGACCACGCGCCGGGGCGGAAGGAAGGACCGGCGCTCGCTGCGGCGCACCACCTGCTCCTGGGTCACGGGCTGGCGATTGCCGCCATTCGCGCCGCACACCCGGACGTGCAGGCGGGCATTACCCTCAACTTTTCGCCCGCCGATCCGGCGAGCGATAGCGACGCGGATCGCGCAGCCGCGCAGCGGTACGACGGCTTTTTCAACCGCTGGTTTCTCGACCCGCTCTACCGGGGCGCATATCCCGCTGATATGCTGGAACTTTACGCGCAGATGGGGCAAACGCCGCCAGTGCAGAACGACGATATGCGCATTATCGCCGCGCCGCTCGATTTTCTGGGGGTGAATTACTACTCGCGCGCCGTCATTCGTGACGACCCGCAGGCTGGCGGTCTCAGGTACGCCCATGAACGACTGAACGGCGAGTACACCCATATGGACTGGGAAGTGCATCCCGATTCGCTGCGCCGACTGCTGGAGCGATTGCACCGCGACTACGCGCCCGCGGCGCTGTACATTACCGAAAACGGCGCCGCCTACCTGGACGAAGTCTCGCCTGAGGGCGGCGTTCACGACCCTGATCGAGTGCGTTATATCGCGCGTCACCTGGCGGCGTGCCACGCCGCTATCGCGGCTGGCGTTCCGCTGCGCGGGTACTTCGTCTGGTCCCTGATGGACAACTTCGAGTGGGCATTCGGTTACAGCCGACGGTTCGGCATCGTCTACGTGGATTATGCAACCCAGCGCCGCATCCCGAAGGACTCGGCGCGGTTTATACAACGGGTGATCGCCGCAAACGGTGTGGAGGAGTAAGGGCAGGTCGGTAGGGGCAGGTCGGTAGGGGCAGGTCGGTAGGGGCAGGTCGGTAGGGGCAGGTCGGTAGGGGCAGGTCGGTAGGGGCAGGTCGGTAGGGGCAGGTCGGTAGGGGCAGGTCGGTAGGGGCAGGTCG
>JANWXL010000484.1 GCA_025055265.1 Roseiflexus sp. | reverse complement strand
AGGCGAACGCCGTCACGGTCGAACAGGTACATCACCGTATCGGCGCCCGCCTGCGTCTGGTTGTTGAAGTCCGGCGTGTTGCGGTAGGGCCGGGTGTCGGTGTAGATGTAGTAAACCTTGCCCGCCTTGCCGAAGAACTTCACCCAATCGGCGTCACCCGTCGGGCAGAGCCGCCGCCCGGGATGAATCTCGTTCGGCAGGATGAGTTTCGCCTGCTCCGGCAGACCATCGTCTTCGTAGAGATCGCGGCAAATCTCGCCGACCAGCGCGGCTGTTGGTCCGTAACTTTCAGAGCGCACAGCGAAGACGTAGGTGCGGTTGCCGCCGCCAAGGTTGAGCGTATCGCGAACGCGAACAAAGTATATGCTATCGCGCGGGGCGCGCCATGACTGAATGCGCGGCTTGATATCCTTTGGATCGGGACTTGCCGGGTTGCGGTTGAAAAAATCGTCGTTGAACGCCAGGCGCTGACCGTTCTCGTCATACAGTTCGAGCGATAGATCGAGTCCAGCGTCCATGCGTTCAATGTCAATTGTGTAGACCTTGCCGCCGACGCCGCCGAAGCGGAACCAATCCTCATCGCCGATCTCACAGATGCCGTGCGTCACTGGCGAGTCGATCAGCACCAGGCGCGCGCCGCCGGGATCGTTCCCCGGATCGCGGGCGCCTTCGGGGCAGACGGGACCTGGCGTTGGCGTCGGTCCTGGCGTGCGCGTCGGCGTTGGCGTCATGGTCGGCGATAGTGTCGGTGTGGCGGTCTGCCCGCCAACGGTCACGACAAAGGCGCCAAAGGTGCTGGCAGACACACTGCGCACTCCTGATGTCGAGTTGTACGATCCGGTGACTGTGACCAGCAAATTGTTGTAGGTGCCTGGAACGACGCTTCCACCGATGCTCAGTTGCAGCGTGAAATTGGTGTTGACGCCAGGCGAGTTGTTGGGCAGTTGCACTGGTCCTGGCGTGCTGACAGTGACCCCGGTCGGCACATTCGACGTAGTGATGTTGAACGTCGTCGTCGGGCTGGCGGCTGTGGCGTCGTTGATATTATTCGTCAACTGAAACGTCAGCGTGATAATCGTCCCCGGATCGCCCGAGGGCGGTGGACCGACCTGCGTGACCTGAATAACCTGCTGCGCCCGAACGATGGTCAGAGGAACGCTCACGATGAGAGCGAGGAGCATTCCCAGGAGTGTCAGCGCGATTGCTGTTTTGCGTCGGGTCGTATACTGGTGGCTCACGAGGACGACTCTCCAACCACGACAGCCCTGAACCTGCACCATTATACCACGGTGTTGGGGCAGGTTTGAGACCTGCCC
>JANWXL010000411.1 GCA_025055265.1 Roseiflexus sp. | reverse complement strand
GCGTCGTGCTTCTCAGCGCCGAAGACCAGGTACGGGTCGCTGTTCGGATACGACGTGGCGCGACCGTCGCGGTAGCTGATGTCACCAGTGGGACCGGTTCCCTGCGCGTCGAGCTGCCCATCGACGAAGATGCGCATCTGCCCGCTGCTCGCGCTGCGCGTCACGGCGATGTGCCGCCACTGTCCATTTGCCACATTCGTGTTGCCGTAGATCGTGCGTCCCGCTGATCCCTGCGCCACGCCGAAGCAGATCTGCCCCGCTGCCAGCGAAATGCCGTAATCGCCGTAGTCGCCAGCAAAGTAGATATCGCGGTCGATGATCGTCCATCCGGTGATCCAGCCGTCGCCAGATGCGCCTGGTGAACATGATCCGCCCGCAGCGGTTGTCTTCATCCAGAACTCAATGGTGAAATCGCCGCCGACGTCGGCAGGAACCTGCGGGTCGATCCGCACCTTCACCCGGTCAATGTCATTCACGCCGTTGCCGGAGAACTGGAGAGCATAGCTGCCCGACGACTGCGCCCGCACCTGCTGTGCGAACCGGTCAACCGTCCACGCCAGCATCCCTCCCGATGCCAAACAAATAATCAGGGTCAGCAAGCGAACTCGTTGTTCCATCATCGCATCACCAGTGGAAGATAGGCGCGCGGCTCGAGATTCGGCGTCGGGGAAGGCGGGGGAGGAGGCGGGGGAGAAGGCGGGGGAGGAGGTGGGGGTGTACTGCCGAACGGCGTGTCGGTAACGTACACGGGACCGGCGGGCGAGCCGCCAAATCGCCGCACGCCAGGGCTGCCGCCACCCGGCGCCGAGTCAATAATCGCCGTACCACTCCCCTCGTCGAACCGGTAGAGCGCCACAGTCTGCCCGTCCGCCGCGTGCGGCGCCGTCGGGCGAGAGAAGTTACCGGAGTAGCGCACTCCATTCGAGATACGAATATCGTCGAGCAGACCGATGTAGGAGGGATATGCCGATCCTGCGTCGTGCTTCTCAGCGCCGAAGACCAGGTACGGGTCGCTGTTCGGATACGACGTGGCGCGACCGTCGCGGTAGCTGATGTCACCAGTGGGACCGGTTCCCTGCGCGTCGAGCTGCCCATCGACGAAGATGCGCATCTGC
>JANWXL010000387.1 GCA_025055265.1 Roseiflexus sp. | reverse complement strand
CGACGCTCGTCGCTCATCGATATTCTGGTGACTCTGCGCGTCGCTGATGCGGCGTTCACCGAGGACCTGTTCCTGACCAATCAACTGCGGGTGAATGAGTTCTCCACCAACGCCGGGTCGCAGTACTTCGATGAAATCGTCATGTTCGAGGTCATTCGCCCGAATGTGACGATCAATAAGGGTATCGTCGGCTATAACAACACTGGTCTGACCCTTGGCGGCGTGATGTTTAACCCGCCCGACGGTCCGACATCCTTCGGCGGCACGCCGGTCTACACCCGCACCCAGGCGCTGGCGATTGGCGCGTCCGATTCGCTGCTCCTCTCCGACGCTGGCGACCGGGTGCGTTACGCAATCGTGCTCCAGAACGAAGCGCGCGGCGACGCCTACGACGTGACGGTGACCGACTCCATCCCCGCCGCCTATGTGCGCCCGGCGACGCTGGCAGCCGCCAACTTCGCCGTCCGCCGCGGCGATGGCACGCTGCTCACCGGTGATGTCGTCAGCGGCACGGTGCGGGTTGCCACTACTGGACCGCTGACCGGCGCGACGTTTGCTCCGACGCCGAATAATGGTCAGTTCACGAATGCGCCACGCAATATCGACGGCGTGACGCTGAATGTGGGAGATCGGGTGCTGGTGAAGGATCAGACCAGCCCGACGCAGAACGGCATCTACGTCGTCACTGCCGTTTTCCCCGGCATCAACCAGGCGACCCTGACTCGCGCCAGCGATTTTGACGACGACGCCGAACTGACCGGCGGCTACCGCGTCGCAGTGCTCGGCGGGTTGAGCAGCAACGCTAACCGCGCCTTCAGCGTGACCGGTCCGATCACCCTCAACACGACGCCGGTCACCTGGACGAATGCTGGCGTCAGCGACTACTACGCGACCTATAACCCATCGACCGGTGAATTCAGCGTTGTGCTGGCGGATAACTACACGGTGGGCAACACAACCGCGCCGACCCGCGACGACCGACCCGGCGGCCTCAGCCGCGGCGCGTCCGGTCCGCGCAGCAACATTGTCGAAGTAACGAATGGCTCAAATACGGTCATCATCACCTATGATGTGACGCTTGGCGACAACGTCGCACCGAACCAGGAGATCATCAACACTGCCACGCTGACGAATGTCGCCACGACCGACGGCGGCATCGATGATCTGCCCGATCCGTCAGACACGGCGCGGGTCACCATTCGCCGTCCGGCGATCGCTAAGGTCCTGACCGCCACGGAAATCGAGAACGCCACGAATACGCGCCAGCAGGTCGTGATCGGCGAACTGGTCACCTACACGCTGACGCTCACCATTCCCGAAGGCTTGACCACCAACGCGATCCTGACCGACACCCTCGACGCCGGGCTGGCGTTCGTTGATGTGACGGGTGTTACGGCATCTCCGGCGCTCAGTTTTGCCAGCGGCGGGTTGCCGACTATCGGCGCGACGCCTGCCAACACGACGATTGGCGCAGGCGGGCAGACGATTGTGTTCAATTTCGGCGCGATCACCAACAGCGACCGCAACAATGCCGTTGACGAAACGATTGTCATCACCTACCGCGCCGTGGCGCTGAACACCGTCGCCAACCAGAGCGGCGCGCAGCGCAACAACCGCGCCGTCTTCTCGTGGAACGTTCCCGCGCAGAGTTCATACACGTTGTCGCCGGTCGAAGCCGAGAACGTTACGATCATCGAGCCGACCCTCGCGGTGGCCAAGACCCTGCCGCCTGGTGTGTACGATGCTGGCGACACCATCGACTACACTATCACCATCAGCCACACGGCGGGCAGCCAGACCGACGCCTATGATGCGGTGATCACCGATACCCTGCCAATCGATCCGTTCGGCAGCGGTTCGCTCATTCTCGCGCCGACGGTGCTGAGCGTCACCGACAGCGCCGGTGTGCTGACGACTGCCGATTTCACGCTGGCCGGCAGCAATGCAACCTCCTGGACCCTCAGCAACCCGACGCCGATTGACATCGCGCAGGGACGCACCATCAGCATCGTCGTGCGCGGCACGCTCTCCAACGCCGTGGCGCCAGGCGCCGCAATCACCAACACTGCGTTCTTGCGCTGGACGTCGCTCGACGGCAATCCGGGGCAGCGCTCGACATACACGACCGCCTCGACCGAGCGCACCGGCGCCGACGGACCCGGCGGCGCGCTGAACGACTACGCCGCCACCGGTTCCGCCACATTCACCATCCCGGTCGTGACGCCGGGCAAGGCGCTGGTCGCCACGTCCGAAGCGCACACGTCCGGCAGCAATGTCACTATCGGCGAAATTGTGCGGTTCCGGATTGCGATTAGCGGACCGGAAGCCTCGGTCTACGCCTTCTCACTGGTGGATCGACTGCCGCCCGGCTTGACCTTCCTCAACGACGGGTCGGCGCGCTTCGCATTCATTGCCAACAACAACATCACGACAGCCGGCGCTTACGACGTCGCGCCGGTCTCCTGCGCGGCGATCAATCCGCCTGGCGTGACGACGCTGGCGGACGTGCTGAACCCGGCTACTCTGCCCTCGTCGAGCATTTCCTGCACCTTCGGGGACAGCAACATCTCTAGCGACGAAACAACAAACCAGGATGTCTATGGCAGCGGCACGGACGTCTTCTTCCGCTTCGGCAACCTGACGAACAACGACAACGACACGGGCGACGAGTTCATCGTCGTCGAGTTCAACGCGATTGTCGATAACAACACGGTCGACCCGAACGACGCTGGCGACGTCCGCAGCAACACGGTGGTTGCGCGCATGAGCCCGCCCGGCTTCGGCGCATTCGAGACCACTCCCTCGACGCCGGTGAACGTCACGGTCGTCGAGCCGAACATTCCATTCAGTACTGCGACCAACAACAAGAATGCTGGCCCGGCAAGCGGCGATGCGTTTGACACGATCACCTACGCGGTTATCTTCGTGAACGCGACTGGCGCGACGGTAAGCGATGCCTTCGATGTGCGCGTCCTCGATACGCTGCCGTCCGACACAACTCTCATCACAACGAGTGTGTCTGTGGTATCTGCAGGCGGCTGCGCTACCGGCGTCATCAACAATAGCGCCGGAAATACGGTGGACGTAACGATCGGACAGGTGCCGCCAGGGTGCATTGTCAACATCGCCTACCAGGCGACCCTGAATGTCTCTGTTTTTCCAGGGCAGGTCATCACCAACACTGCGAACCTGACTTACACCAGCCTGCCGGGGAGCGCCGGAACCGGCGGGTTCTTCGGCTCGACTGCGGGAGCAAGCGGCAGCGCCACCGGCGAGCGCAACGGCTCCGGCGGCATCAATGACTATGCTGGCAGCGACTTCGCAACCGTCTCGATCACTTTGCCAGCCATGGCAAAGCGGATCGTCGCCACATCCGAGGCGCACACCGCCGATCCGCTGGTGCTGGCGGATTTCAGCGGGACAGGGTTCACCGGCTTCCTGACTGGAACCTGGAATGCAGGCACTACGACGCTCAATCCCAGCTTCATCCGCGTTTCGGGAAGCGCAACCGAGCAGGGCGGCGGATACATCACCTTCGCCACGCCGGTCGATCTGTCGAACCACACCGCGCTGGCGCTCTCTGCGCGCCTGGTCGCCGGGAATGGCGCGGATAACATCGACGTTCACCTGCAAGACGCCGACGGCACCAACTGGCGCTG
Organism: Roseiflexus sp.; assembly: GCA_025055265.1. Lineage (GTDB taxonomy): Bacteria > Chloroflexota > Chloroflexia > Chloroflexales > Roseiflexaceae > Roseiflexus. Next base: position 1,971 of record JANWXL010000387.1, on the reverse strand, counting down.
GCGATTTAGCACAGTCAGCCTTAACTACTCGACCTTCACGTTTGTGCCGCTAAGCCTGCTCGGTCCGAGCAGCCCACCCTTTGCCCCAGGTACAGTGCCAGGTCTTGACCTGCGCACCATCACACGGCTCGAAATCCGCGGCGACAACGGCACATCACAGTTCGACATCGACATCGACTCGGTGATCGCCTTCGGCAACATCGCGGCGCCGGGCGAGATCGTGCGCTACCGGTTGGTGACAACGATCCCTGAAGGAACATCGCCGGACATGCACCTGCTCGACGACATCCCGAACGGGTTGCGTTTCCTCAATGATGGTACAACGCGCATCGCGTTCGTCTCGACCAACGGCATCACATCCACAGCCGTCGTCAGCGGCGCTTCCACGCTCGTTCCAGCATTGAGCGGCGCAGGGCTGAACCTGGCGGGCAATGAGGATAATGTGACCTCGTTCAGCCTGCTGCCGTCGAGTGGCAATGGCATTGTTCCCGGCGACGCCAATGTGTCCAGATATCAAACCAGCAACAATGACTCATACGGTGACGGCGATAATGTCTTTTTCAAACTGGGAAACGTCGTTAACAACGACAACGACCCCGATTTAGAGTTCGTCATCATTGAATTCAACGCTCAAGTGCTGAATACATCCAACCCTGGCAATCAGAGTGGCGTTGTGCGGAACAATTCCTTTGAATACCGGATCAACGGCAACACAAGCAACACGCTGTTAGGCTCGACTTCTACTGCACAGAACGCGATTAGCAGCGTTACTGTCGTCGAGCCGCAGATCAACAACCTGAGCAAGACGATCGCCAGCGCGCCGCCAGTCGATGCCGGGGATGTCTTCACCTACACGCTGCGCTTCGCCAATGGCGTCGCCTGGCCCACCAGCCCGGCGGTTCCGGTGCGCGTCGCCACCACGGGGAACATTGCTGGCTTCAACGCCACCGGCGGTTTCGGCGGAACCGGGCAGTTCGCCAATGCGCCAGCCACCGTCGATGGCGTGACGCTGAACGTTGGCGACCGCATCCTGGTGCGCAGCCAGACAAACGCAGCGGAGAACGGCGTCTACACGCTGGTCTTCATCGATCCGTTCACCGGCGCGCGCGTCTGGGACCGCGCGACCGACCTCGACAGCACGGCGGAACTGGCGCTCGGCTACCGCGTGGTTGTCCAGGAAGGCGCCACCCTGGCGGGCAGAACCTACTACCTGGACGAGCCGGTTCCGGCGCTCAACGCAGGCGCGCTCAACTGGCGCGAGGTGGCGCCGGCAATGACCGTGGCCGTGGCGACGACTGGAAATCTGGGAGGTGGAACATTCACCCCTGGCGGCGGAACATTTGGACGCGGAACGCTGACCACAACAGCGACGTCCATCGACGGAATCGCTGTAAACGCCACCAACTTCCCCGCTGGCACGCGCATTCTGGTGAAGAACCAGAGTACTGCCAGCCAGAATGGCGTCTATCGCGTCACCAATCTGAGCGGCACGACCCTGACCATCGAGCGCGTGCCGGAGTTCGACTCGCATCAGGAAGTGGTGACCGGCACGCTGGTCTATGTCACCGGCGGCACGATCAATGCCGGACGCACGTTCGCGGTGCGGACGGCGCCGACCAGTACGCCGATCAATTCGACAACCAGCTTCGAGATAGTCGATCAGGTCGCCGCCTTTGATGTGACGGTCTTCGACCAGCTCCCGCCGTCGCTCGAACTCCTCAGCGTGCAGATCGAGACGCCTGCCGGAACAACCGCGACCAACGGCTCGACCCTTGGCGTCGGCGGCGTGATCAGTTACACGCTGGATCGCCTCGACTCGGTGCAGGACATTACCTCCGGCAGGAACGATGTCGTCATCACCGCGACGGTGCGCGTGGTTCCGGGAACGCCTGCCAGCGCGCAGATCACGAACACGGCGCGGGTGCAGTACACCAGCCTGCCGGGAGCACGCGGCACCCTCGGCAACCCGAC
>JANWXL010000375.1 GCA_025055265.1 Roseiflexus sp. | reverse complement strand
GCCTATCTGCTGACGGATCGCCTGTCGCGCATGCTGGTGTTGAGCGCCGCATTCGGCGCGCTGGCGGCGATTTTGGGATGCCTGGCTGCGTTTGCGCTCGATGCGTCGCTCGCCGGTGCGATGGCGGTCGTCACCGGGCTGATCTTCGGCGCGGCGTGGGTGTTTGCGCCTGAACGCGGCCTGCTGGCGCAGGCGCTGCGCCATGCCCGCCAGCGTCAGGAATTTGCCCAGGCGATGCTGCTGGTGCACCTGCTCCATCACGAGGCGACGCCGCAGGAAGCGGTTGAGTGCGATCCGTCGCACCTCAACGAGCATCTGCGCTGGGACGCAGCGTTTACTGCCCAGATCCTGCGCCGCGCCGAGCAATGCGGCTTGCTGGTGCGACAGAAAGACCTGATCGTGCTCACCGAGAGCGGTCGGCGCCTCGCGGCGCAGACGCTTGGCGGAGAGGGATGATCGAGGCGGGAGACGAGAGGCGAAAGGCAAGAGGAGCGTGTCATACAGGTGTCCCCCCCCTGCCCATTCTGAGCATGGGACCCAGAGGCGAGAGGCAAGAGGAGCGTGCCATACAGGCGTCCCTCTGTGGGCGTCTGACCACGGCATTGCTGTGTTACGTGGGCGCTCGCAGGGGTAGATTTTTCGGCAAGCCCTCGTCAAATTGCCCGTTTGAGGCATCAGGATGCCAAAACACTTCCCTCTCTCCCCAACCCCCCGCCCTCACAAGGGTAGATTTTTTTCGGCAAGCCTTCAAGTTGAATTGTCCGTTTCGGGCATCAGGGGGCGCAAACTCCCTCTTCTCTCACAGCGCTGTACATTACCCACAAGTCAAGCGAAGGGCGGGGGGGAAGCGGGTCGAGCGCCACATTAAGGTCAGGTCATGCAGACACTGCGTCCCTTGACACAGCGTTTGCACTCCTGGCTCGCCAGCGCCGGTGCGCGCCAGGAAGCCGCCCAACTGCGCCATCCAGCGGACGGCCGCGCGCCAGCGCGGCGGCTCGGCGGGCGGCGCAGCGCGGTTGGTGCGCGCGCCCGCCAACGCTTGCCACTCGTTGTCATCCAAGGCCGCCGTCCATGGCTGATCGGGGCGCGCCCGCGCTGCGGAGGTCAGCCACAGCAGCCGCCACGCCACGCTGCAGGAGGCGACCAACGCCCGCTCCAACTGCGGTCGGCGCTCCAGGTGCACCTGCTCCACCTGACCGCCGCTCGTCAGGACAGAGTGATAGCGCGCAATCACCCAGCGATACCCGGACCAGCACACCAGTTCCCAGGCGGTGGCGGCATCCGCCGCCGCGAGCGTCGTCAGCAGCAACCAGCCCAGCGGCGGGACGTCTTCGGGCGCATTGACTTCCGTCACGAGCAGCGCGCCGACCGGCACAGGATCCTGGCGGGGGCGCTCACTTGGCGGCGCGGCGGCAGCATCGCCCGTGCGACCCAGCGCACCTCCAACTGCGCCTCACGGGGCGCGCGCAGCGGCGGGCGTCCCACCGCCAGCGTCCGTCGGCGCTGCCCGGGAGCGGCCCGCACGGCGTCCCCCAGATCGCGCGCCGCGTGCGTCACGTTGCGGTGATGGGCGGCGCGGATGAGCACTGCCGCCCCGGAACGCCGCTCCTGGGCGAACACGTCGTCGATGTCCGCCGCACGGTCGGCGATCGTCACGATGGTGCGGTCCGCCGGCAGGCGCGGCATCCTGGCGCGCCGTGCGTCCCGCCAGCGTTGACGTTCCTGCGCGGCGGTGGGGCGCGGTCGGCGGGTGCGCCGTCTGCCGGTTGTCGTTGGGTCGCGCGTCCAGACCGGTTGGTCCAGCAGGCTCAGGGGCGCGCCGTCAGTGGTGACGGCCAGGGTGGAGGGGACGTGCATGCCCTGGCGCCCGGATGCGTTGAGCGGTCCCAGCCCTGTGGCGCCTGGATGATGCGACCAGTCCAGCGTGGTGGCGTCCTGCACTGCGCGGACGCACGGCAGGGCGCGCAGGCGTTGCCGGGTTGCGTCGATGGGCGCGGCGCGGAGCGCATCGGCGGTGAGATGGGGATGGTTCCACAAACGGTAGGCGCTGTTCGTCGCCGCCCAGGAGCCACAGGCGCGCGGCACGTTTGCCGCCGGTTGGGCGGCGAGCGCCTCGACCAGGGTGACCAGGCGGCGTCCGCGACGGGGATCGCCCAGCGCGGCGGTTTGCACCTCGTGCGCGGCGCACGACTGCATGGTTCCCTTCGTTCGCAATGCGTTCCCTCCCTGGCGTATTGTACCCTTCCTCCGACTTATGGGTAATGCGTAAGAGCAGCGGAAGACTAAGCGTTGATGTCCGAACCCCTAACCCCTAACCCCTAACCTCCCCTGCCGCCACAGGTAGCCAGTAATCGTTATCAGCACCATCACTGCTCCCACAATCTGCCACCACGAATCGAGGCGCTCACCGAGCAGCAGCGCCGCCAGCGCCAGGGTTGCAATCAGGCGCCATGCCATGACGCTGCTGACCAGCGGCGCACCCAGTCGCCGCAACGAAACAATCTGCCCCAGGTTCGCTCCCAGCAGCACGCCAAACACGAATGCCGCAAAAACCATCCAGTCCATCAGTGTCAACGCTGTGAAGCGCATCCACTCCTCGCCGAGCAGCAGGCTGACAACCGTGCTGACGACAGTGAGCGTCACCAGTTGCATGAGGAGCACAGCATCCCCTGGTACGGCATGTTTGACCGTGCGCGGCACCAGGATCATATAGATAGCCAGGCACAGCGCCGATGCCGTCGCCAACGCGATGCCGATCCAGTCGGACGGCGTGAGCGCGAAGGTGACGCCAGCCGCGCTGATATCGCCGCTCATCATCAATAATGCGCCCAAGAGCGAGAGGAAGATTGCGCTCCAGGTCAGCGGCGGCAATGGTTCGCGGAATAGCCCGGCGCTCAACAACGCCACGAACAGCGGCGTCATCAGCGTGATCGGCTGAATATAGATCGCCAGGGTAAAGCGTGCCGCCAGTACGTTCGTAATAGCGCGCAGCACCACCACCAGCGCAAATCCCCAGATAAGCGTCGAGCGCAGAATGCGCTTGTCGACGTGGCGCCAGACGAACGGCAGATAGACGGCAAGCGCAATCAGGTTGCCCAGGCCGAGCAGCGCCATTGACGGCAGATCGCTGACGGTCTGAAGATAACGCGCCAGCACCGGGTACGCGCCCCAGCCAGTGTGCGCCAGCAATGCAATTCCCATGCCGCTCCACGAAAATGCGGCGCGCGGCGC
>JANWXL010000328.1 GCA_025055265.1 Roseiflexus sp. | reverse complement strand
GGGTTGGCGAGGTGTTCGCCCAACATCTGCTGAGTCGCCGGGAGGTGCTTGTATGAAAGCGCCCCGTCTGACCGATACGACCCTGCGTGATGGATCGCACGCTATGCGGCACACGTTCACCCGTCAGCACGTGCGCGACATTGTGACCGCGCTGGACCGCGCTGGCGTGCCGGTGATCGAGGTGACGCATGGGGATGGGCTGGCGGGATCGTCGTTGCAGTACGGCTTTTCGCTCACGCCTGAGCTTGACCTGATCGCCGAGGCGCGCGCGGCAGCGGAACGGGCGCGGATTGCGGCGCTGCTCCTCCCCGGCATTGGGACGCGCCGCGAGTTGAAAGCCGCTGTCGAACGCGGCGTGCAGGTGCTGCGAATTGCCACCCAGTGCACCGAGGCGGACATTAGCGAAGAACATTTCAAGATGGCAAAGGATATGGGGCTGGAAACCGTCGGCTTCCTCATGATGTCGCACATGAGACCTCCAGAATTTCTGGCGGAGCAGGCAGCCCTGATGGAGTCGTATGGCGCCGACTGCGTCTACGTGGTCGATTCGGCGGGTGCGATGCTGCCGCACGACGCGGCGGCGCGGGTGCGGGCGCTCAAAGCCGCGCTGCGAGTGCAGGTCGGCTTCCACGCCCACAACAACCTGGGGCTGGGGATTGGCAATACGCTGGCGGCGCTGGAAGCGGGCGCCGACCAGATCGATGGATGTCTGCGCGGGTTGGGCGCCGGTGCGGGCAACGCCGCCACTGAGCTGCTGGCGGCGGTGCTCGACCGGCTGGGGATCAATCCAGGGCTGGATGTGCTGGCGCTCATGGATGCCGCCGAGTATGTGGTGGCGCCGATCATGCCTTTCCAGCCTTTCCCCGACCGCGATGCGATCACCATCGGGTACGCGGGGGTCTACTCGACGTTTCTGCTGCACGCCAAACGGGTGGGTGAGCAACTGGGGGTCGATCCGCGCGCCATTCTGATCGAACTGGGTCGGCGTCAGACGGTCGCCGGGCAGGAGGACTGGATACTTGACGTGGCGCTCGAACTGGTGCGCAAACGAGGTGGGCGATAGCACACGGATTTTCACGGATTGAGACGGATGCGCACGGATAGATGATGATAAACAAATCCGCGCCGATCCGTCGCACCCGTGAACATCCGTGTCCTATTCAAGATCATGCCCGATATAGCACACGGATTTCACGGATCGGGACGGATGTACACAGATAAATGATCATAAACAAATCCGTGCCAAACCATCGCATCCGTGTAAATCCGTGTCCCATTAACAGCTGGAGACGATGATCATGACCGCACAACTCGATACAGCAACTGCGGCGCCTGTGCCGTTCGACTCGCGCCAGTTCCGCACGACGATGGGCAAATTCGCCACTGGCGTCACCGTTGTGACCACCTACCACGAAGGGCAGTCGCACGGCATGACAGCAAACTCATTCCTGTCGGTGTCGCTCGATCCGCCGCTGGTGCTAGTATCGGTTGCCGCGCGCGCTCGCCTGCACGCGCTGCTGGCGCCGGGTTGTCGCTATGGCGTGAGCGTGCTGGCAGACGACCAGGAGGCGCTCAGTCGTCATTTTGCCGGTCGTCCGATTGAGGGGTTGCACATTCCGTTCGTCTGGCAGCACGGCGTGCCGCTGATCGACAATGCGCTGGCGCACGTTGTTGCGCGGGTAGTCGATGCGCACCCGGCAGGCGACCACACGCTGTACATCGGGCAGGTCGAATACCTTGCCAGCCGCGACGGACCGCCGCTGCTCTTCTTTGCTGGCAAGTACGGTCGGATGGAGACGGTCAGCGATGCTGGTGCGGAAGGTCCGTTCTGGTATCTCTGGTAGAAAGAGCGTGCCATGCTGGTATTACGGGTCACCATGGTTGAAGGGCGCACGGACGAACAGCGCGCCACGCTGATGCGCCGCCTGTCGGAGTGCGCCGCGCGTCACTTCGATCTGCCGCTGGAAGAGGTTCGCCTGGTGATCTATGAAATTCCCAAGACCCACTGGGGTGTCGGGGGACGGTCACTGGCAGAGCGTGAAGGAACGAGTCATGGAACTGAGCGCTGATGCGCTGGCATTACTGGAAGAGATCCGCCAGGCGCGCGCAGGTCGCCGCACGATTGCCAGCCGCGGCAGCGCGCGCCAGGTGACGCTGGCGGAGGCGTATGCTATTCAGGCGGCGCTGGGCGAAGGGCAGCCGATCAAAGGGTACAAACTGGGGTTGCTCAGCCCGGCAAAGCAACAGCAGATGGGAATCAGTGAGCCGGTTTACGGGCGCATCTTCTCCAGCATGATGCTGGAAAGCCCGGTGCGGCTCAGCCGGTTCATTCAGCCGCGGGTCGAGCCGGAACTCGCCGCGATTCTGTGCGCGCCGCTGGCGCCGGGCGCCGCTCCCGGCGCGGCGGCGGCAGCGGTTGGCGGATGGTTTCTCGGCGTCGATGTGCTGGACAGTGTCTGGGACGGGTACCGCTTCAGCGCTGCCGAAGTCGTCGCCGACAACAGTTCCGGCGGCGGGTTTCTGCTCGGCGCGCGCATGCTCGATCACCCGCCTGACGGCATGCTGCGCCTCTACCTCAACGGCGCGCTGCGCGCCGAGGGAGACCTGCGCACCCTTGGCAACCTGTACGAGCGCCTGGGCTGGCTGGCAACTATGACCGGCGGGCTGCGCGCGGGTCAGATCATCTTCTTCGGCTCACCGGCAGCGGCGACACCAGCCGAGTCAGGAGTGCTGGAGGTGATTGGACCGGGTGAAGACCGCCTGATTGTGCGATTGGAGAATGAATGATGCAGACCCCTTCCTTTCATGTGCAACACTACATCGACGGCGCATTTGTCGAAGGAACGCGCCGCTTCGAGATTTTCTACCCGGCGACGAATGAAGTCATCGGCACGGCGCCGGAGGGTCACGCAGACGAGGTCGATGCGGCGGTGCAGGCGGCAATGCGCGCCTTCGCCACGTGGGGGCGCGCTGGCGCTGCCGAACGGCGGCGGGTGCTGAAGACGTTCGCCGATGCGATTCGCGCGCACACCGAAGAACTCGAACAGATCGAGACCTGGGATGTCGGCAGACCGATCCGCGAGAACCGCGCCGGATATGTGCAGCGTCTCGCCGCCAACATCGAGTTCTTCGCCGATTTTGCTGTCACCCACGGCAGCGAAGCCTACCCGATGGACAGCGGCTACATCAACTACGTGCTGCGCCAGCCGGTCGGCGCGGCGGCGCTGATCACTCCCTGGAACGTCCCGATGCTCCAGGCGACGTGGAAGATCGGTCCAGCGCTCGCCTTTGGTAACACCGTCGTGCTCAAACCCGCCGAATTGACGCCGATCGGCGCGTGGAAACTGGCACAGATCGCGCACAGCGCCGGTCTACCGCCAGGAGTGTTCAACGTCGTTCACGGGTTCGGTCCTGAGTCGGCAGGCGCGCTGCTGACGCAGCACCCCGGCGTGCAGTTGATTTCGTTCACCGGCGAGAGCACGACCGGCAAAATCATTATGGGCGCGGCGTCGCACACCCTCAAGCGCCTGTCGTTCGAGTTAGGGGGCAAAGGCGCGAATATTATCTTCGCGGATGCCGACCTGGATCGCGCCGTTGCGATCAGCCTGCGCTCATCCTTCTTCAACCAGGGCGAGTTCTGCCTTGCCGGTCCGCGGCTGCTGGTCGAGCGCCCGATCTACGACGAGTTCCTGCAGCGGTTCATCACTGCCACGCAACAGTTGCGCGTCGGCGACCCGATGGACCCGGAGACGACCGTGGGCGCATTGATTGCCCCGGATCATCTGCAGCGCGTGCGCAGTTACATCGACATTGCGCGCGGCACGCAGGCGGAAATCGTCCTCGGCGACGACCAGCCCGACCTGCCGGCGCCGTTTGATCGCGGCAATTTCCTCAATCCGACGATTATTGTCGGCGTGCAGCCGCAGGACCGCGTCTGCCAGGAAGAAATCTTCGGTCCGGTTGTCACGGTGGCACCATTTGACGGCGAGGACGAAGCGATTGCGATTGCCAACGGCGTTGCCTATGGTCTCTCGGCGGTCGTGCAGACGCGCAACCTGGGGCGCGCCGTGCGGGTCGCTGGCGCGATCGACGCAGGCACCGTCTGGGTCAACGACTTCTTCGTGCGCGATCTGCGCGTGCCGTTCGGCGGGATGAAGCAGAGCGGCATCGGGCGCGAAGGCGGGCACTACAGCCTTGAGTTTTTCACGGAGGCGAAGACGGTATGCCTGAGCAACCAGTAGGCGGGGTAGACATCGACGCAGTGGCGCGGCGCCTCGATGATGCCTGGGAGCAGCGCCAGCCGCTGGCGCCGTTGAGCGAGAGCCTGGCGCTGACCGCAGAGCAGGCGTATGCCATCCAATCACGCTGGACAGACTTGCGCCTGGCGCGCGGCGAGCGGGTCATCGGGCGCAAGATCGGGCTGACCAGCCGCGCCATCCAGCAACAACTCGGCGTCAACGAGCCGGACTACGGCAGCCTGTGGGCATCGCGCTACTTTCCGCTCGCTGGCGGGCGCGTCGATGTGCCGGCAGACCTGTTTGTGCAGGCGCGCGTCGAAGGGGAACTTGCGTTCCTCATCGGGCGACCGCTGCGCGAACCGGGGGTGACGTTGCACGACGTGCTGGCAGCCACCGAGGCGATCGCCGCGGCTATCGAAATCGTCGACAGCCGCATCGCCGACTGGCGCATCAAACTGGTTGATACTGTCGCTGACAACGCATCGTATGGCGGGTTCACGCTGGGACCCTGGAGTCGCGCCCTGCGCCACGTCGATCTGCGCACAGCGGGCATGCTGCTGCACCACAACGGTGAACCCGCCGTTCAGGGGATCGGTGCAGCGGCATTGGGGCACCCGGCGCGCGCCGTCGCCTGGCTGGCGAACAAACTGATCACGTTTGGCATCAGCCTCGAACCAGGCGACATCGTTCTATCCGGCTCACTCGGTCCCGCCATCCCCATGCGTCCCGGCGACCTGTTCACGCTCGAAATCCACGGGCAGCCGCCGTTGAGCATGCGATTTGTATAGGGGAAAATGCGCTATGCCACTGCTCGAAGTCCTCTACGCCGCCGAAGAACCGCTGCCGCTGGAACGCCGACGTGCCTTTGCGCGCGAAGCCGTCGCCATTTTTCAAGAGGTGCTCGGTACGCCGCCGGGAAGACTGCGCCTGGTCATCCACCGCCTGCACCCGGACGAGAGCCTGGGGTTGCTGGCGGACGATGAGGCGGATCGGGAACGGGAAGAAACCGCCCCGTAGGGGCAGGTCTGAGACCTGCCCCATACGCATCAAGGCATATCACGGTCGCTTTCAGTCCAGTTCAACGACGGGTCGGCGAGCAGTTGCTACGTATTCGGGCAGCCTGTGCGGGGATGCATCCGACAACCTCGAGCGAGACAGCGCTGGACGGTCGTGAGCAGCGCCTCCAGTTGGGTCGTCTCCCGCATGGCGCTGGCCAGGGCGCGCGCCTACGCCCGCACGGTGCGTGCCGCTGTGGGCAGGCTGCGATCAGGATTCTTCCCGCACCTCACCACCATCACCCAGTGGTGGATCAGCATTGCGAGCAGTTTCGCATCCACCGCGCACCGGATCCGCCCCGGCTTGGCGCTGCGCCAGGGCGTCCCTTTCCCGTGCGACTGCCACAACTTGAACAGCAGTTCAATCTGCCAGCGCGCCCGCGCCAGCGCCAACGCCTCCGCCAGGCGCAGCAGCGCGCGCGGGGCGTTCGTCAGCAGGATGGTCCCGTCCATCCGCGCGCGCGGCGCCGCGCGCGCGGTCGGCCCGCTGCGACGGGCTGCGGCCTGCGCGCGCCGCCGCCGCTGATCCGCGACTTCCTGCGGGACGCGCAGCGCCAACAGCCGGGCCGAGAGACGCTGGCCCTGACCCACGAGCACCGCCTGATCCCCCTGCGGTCCCTGCGGCGCCCGCCACGCTGGCCGGTCCACGGGCACGCCGTCGGTCGTCAGGATGGTCGTTCCGCCCCGCAACCGCGTCAGCCAGTAGGCGGCGGCGGCATCCAGCGCGGCGAAGCGCTCCAGATTGAAGCACCCCGCCTCCCCCAGGCGCACGCTGCCGGGCGGCGCCGGCTGCGCCGCGACCGTCGTGCCGTTCTCGTGGGGGCGCGCCGACTCACGAAACGGTCCCTGCAGTGCGCCCGCCCGCAGGTCAAGCCCCACGCTGATGGTGCGCGCCGCAGCGGTGGGGTGCGGCGTCCGTCCGCCGCACTCGGGCCACGGGTCAGCGAGCGCGTCCGGCACGGTGATGGTCGCGCCGTCGATGATTCTGACCTCGGTGAAGCGCTGGATCAGGGGCGTCGCGACCGCTGCGCCGCCGATCGCAGCGTCGCCCCCCGCGGCCAACACGGCGCGCAGGCCGTCGGCGGCAGCGGCGGTGAAGCGCTGATCAAGCCCTTGCGGGGTCATCGTCACGCCCGCGGCGGCGGCGGTTTGGGCGAGGGCGTCCCGACTGGCATCCGGATCGGCCAACCAGCCGAAGACCAGGGTTTGGACAAACGTACTCCCAGTGAACGTGCTCCGGGTCGGTCGCTGGATCAGGCGGGTGCGCCGCCCCGCCAGGTCGGCCTGCTCCGTCAAGATAGGG
>JANWXL010000250.1 GCA_025055265.1 Roseiflexus sp. | reverse complement strand
TGCGTCGAAACGCAGCGTGGCGGCGGCATAGTCGGGGAAGATGAACCGCATCTCTTCCATGCGTTCCGGGCGCGGGAACGTAATCTGCCCGGCATGCGCCTGTCCCGGCAGCCATCCTTTCGGCGGCGCGATAGTCTCCGTCAGATTGTCGCTCACACGGATCGGCTCATACGCCGCAAACTCGGCATCGAGCAAACGCGCGTCGCTTCCCTTCACCCCTTTGAGATCATACCCCTGACGAAGGGTGTTTATGAAGGAGACCTGAAAGATCACGTCCTTCTGCGTCACCGTGACGGAGTCCAGGCGCAGACGGATCGGCACGAGCGCGCTGCGTCGGCTGTACAGCTCGACTGCGAGCGGGTATGTTCCTTCACGTATCGATTGCGCTGCTGAAGGCGCCGGTTGATTGAGTTCGAATGTCATCGGCTCATAGGTCGGGCAGCGCAACTTGTAGGGCGCCGGTCCTGTCGGCACAGGAAACGCAATATCGCCGACGTTTGCCTGACCGGGCAAGAAGCCGCCTGGCGGATCGGTGTTTTTCAGGTTGTCGCTGAATTCGATAGGCTCATACTCATTGCCCGCAGCATCGACCAGGAGCATATCGCGGGCGCTGAGACCCCCCGCAATATAAAAACTCGCGTCGCTGACATTGTGAAACCCTACGCGCAGGGTCAGACGGTCGTCAGTCAGCGTTGCGCGGTAGATCACCAGATTGACGCTCTCGAATGCGCTATGTGTGCTCGTGGCGCGCCGATTGATCAGATAAGTTCCTTTTGCGGCTATTGGCGCTGCTGTCGGCTGCGCCTGCGTGGGAACAGGCGTCGGCGATGCGGCAGAAACAGGTGTTTCGGTCGATTTCCGAATCGAACCGACATGTGGCGTGGCTGTCTGAACATTGGAGGATGGGAGACCGGCGCAGGCGGTTATCGCAAACAGCAGAATAATGAATATCGAAGTAAGCCGTTTCGGATTCACGTGCATACCTCCTCGAGCATGCGCCATCCGCGTGCGGAGAGGTCGAGGCTGGCGAGGGCGAAGGTGCGGCGAAGCGGCGAATGGCGGTTTGTGAAAGCATGATGCACTGTCTCTCCGCGCCTGACGAGGGAGCGTTGGGCGAGGCTGACATAAAGGCGCGAAGATGCAAAGGCGTATCTATGATGTGTTGAGACTCTATCACACTTGGACGGATGTGATCAAGCTCTTGATGGTTGAACATTGTTCACCTGGGGAGATAGTTTTGAGAGCGAGGCGCTGGTTGGGTGTGACGGGCATGCCTCTCTCCTGCGATCTCTGTCAAAAGTCAGAAGCAACCCTGGCTGTTCGGGAGATGACCCGCATAGCGTCTTGTGCTATGGTGAAAGCGGCAAAAAATGGTCGCACGGTGAAAGGAGGGTGCGATGGAACCGCGGGTTTCGAAGAATGCGATGATCATTGGCATTCTGCTCGTTCTCTTTGGCGTGCTGAGCCTACTACAGAACTTTGGCATGCTGGGGTTTTTGAGCGCGCTGATGTGGGCTGTGGCGTTCGGCGCCGGCGGCGCTGTTTTCCTCTACTTCTTCCTGAAGAACGACGCCAACTGGTGGGCGTCCATTCCCGCAGGCGCGCTGTTGGGAATTGCGATGACGATTGGCGCTGAGGAACTGTTTCCCTGGCTGCCAGAGGGGTTCACAGGCGCCATCTTCCTTGGCGTGCTGAGCCTGGGGTTCCTGGCGATCGCCCTGATGAACCGCTCTCGCTGGTGGGCGATTATTCCGGGAGGCGCGCTGCTCAGTCTTGCGGCAACCGCAGCGTCCTCCGAGGCGCTGCCCGATCAGGCGGTCGGCGGCGTGCTGTTCCTCGGTCTGGCGGCGACGTTCGCAATTCTGGCGCTGCTGCGCACCACGCAGGGCATGCGCTGGATGTTCGTTCCAGCAGCGGTGCTCGGCACGATGGGCTTGCTGCTGATGACCTCAGCGGCGCACCTGGCTGGCATCCTGTGGCCACTGGTGCTGATCGGCATCGGCATCGCGCTCCTGTTCGGCAGCCGCCATCGAGAGATCTATCGGTAGCAGGACTCTGAGGCGCTCTCGCCACAAAGAGCGTTGCAGATGCGCTGGTGGCGTTGGCTGAGTCTGTCGAAGCCGACGCCATCTGCACGACGGCTAGGGTTGCTAGCCCGCACAGGTCGGCTTCGCAGTGTCCCCTAGAGTGAGCGTCTGTCCCAGAGTCGGCGGGTCGAACGATCAGTTGCCAGCCCGTGCGAGCCGGCTTTGCGGTGTCCCTGATGGATCTTGAGCAACTAATCCCCCTATTGCCTGGTCCAGCCCGCACAGGCGGGTTTCGCAACCGTAGCCTGCGGCTTATTAGAAACCAAGCCCCATCAGCAAACGGACCCAGGCGCAGCGGAATGCTGGGGATGGTGCGCAGGTTCGCCGTCACATCCTCACCGGTCTCGCCGTCGCCGCGCGTCGCGCCGCGCACCAGAACGCCATCGCGGTAGATGAGGGTCGCCGCCACGCCATCGATCTTCGGCTCGACGACGAACGCCACCTGAGCGTCGCTGCCGAGCAGGCGCATAGTGCGGTCGTACCAGGCGCGCATGCCCGACTCATCGAAGGCGTTGGCAAGCGACAGCATCGGCACGACGTGCTGCACTTTGGCGAACTGTTCGGATGGCGGCGCGCCCACCCGCTGCGTCGGCGAGTCGGGGGTGATGAGTTCGGGATGCGCCGCTTCCAGCTCACGCAACTCGCGCATCAGCGCATCGTACTCGGCGTCGCTGATCACCGGCTCATCGAGGACATAGTAGCGGTAGTTGTGATACCGGATCTGCTCACGCAGCGACTCAATGCGGCGTACCAGGTCGTTGGAGGTCATAGCGGCGCTTCGGTTATTTGTGGACAATTGCAATCATCGCTCACATGAGGCGAGAACGACATGCGACAGATCAGAAATCGGTCTACTTGATCATAATCCAGCATATACTTCGGCGGACGGGGTCTGCCGTTGCTGTTTCTTCCCTGACGATATTCGTGCAGTTCATTCTTGTTCTCAGATGTTACGACAAGAAAAAGAATCTCCAGCAATTTTGCGCGTGTTTTTCTGTACCTAGAAACACTTGTTCGTTTTTCTCGTTCTTCCTCATATTTTGACTTTCCACCCTTGAGTTCCTCGTGCCATTTCTGAAATGTGCGGTCATCATCGTTGTATTCCACATCGCAGAGAGCGACAATGAAACCATGAGCGCCATGTTTCTCGATGCTTTTATCGATTGCATTCTTATCATTTAAGATAGACCTATGGTCGTCGGACTTAACAGCCTTTGCTTTCAGATCCCAATTTATTGTTCTCTTAAGATCGAAGCTTGCCGTTTTGACTTTCCCAAAACTGTCTCCTGGTATACTAAAATAACTTTGGAGTCTACAGAAACAGAGATACTCAAAATAGAATGACCACCATTCCATCTGCCTCCAATTATAGTTTACATATTTTAGTTCCAGAACGCTTTCTCTTCCGTCCCACTCAACTGGCATATTAGAAAGCAACCGCATTGCTATGCAGATATCCTCTATAACCCCTTTCGTGTTCATAATGACTCCTCCTGGAACATTGTACGCTGCTCTGCCGGTTGAAATTCCTTCTCGAGTCGTCTTCTGGCGATCTCGCAATATTCTTCGCTAATCTCAATCCCAATGTATTGGCGATCGTTGTTCCGTGCTACCACGCATGTTGTGCCGCTGCCGCACATTGGATCGAGTACCACGTCTCCAGGGCGCGAAAAGCAGAGAATCAGGTCTTCTGCCAGCTTATCTGGAAATGTCGCGGGATGCAGAAGTTTGAGACGATTACCTTCAGTATTACTGGTCGCATACTGCCAGACAGTGCCGCGGCATTTTAGTGGATTGACTGCTTTAGGGGTAATTCGCTTGAATCCGCCATTTGTTAGTCTATCCGTGCCAGAGTATATCTTTCCTGCATGTTTGCTTGGTACCATGAGGTGATCTTTTTGAAACGTCTTCGGACGATCTCCCTTGAAGAAGATCAATATATATTCGTGATCGACACGAAACCGCTGCGTCCACCAGGCGCCGGGATTACCGTCTCGGTGATAAATGACGCACTCGAACAGTTTCCAGCCGATCTCGTCAACCCAGTTAACTGCAAGGCGAAACGACGTCAGAGATTTCGCAAATTGTCTCGTTCCATCGCCAATGACGACAATCGCCACTCCCCCGCTCTTTGTGACGCGGTACAGTTGGCAACCCAGTTTAGAAAAATTGAATGACCAGTTCTTCTTATAGTCTCTGATCTCATCATATGGCGGCGAGAAAAGCGTAAGATCAATCGAATCATCCGGTAAGGACGCCAGCTCTTGTAAACAATCCGCCTGGATGATACGATTGATTCTGGAGGTCATGTTGTCGACCGTCATCGTCTGTGGCTCCATGGAATAGTGAGGTGTTATTATTCCATATCAATATAGCATATACCGGTATCGTGTCAAGAACATGTGTTTGCGCTGCACAGACTGAAAGTCAACTTCAGCGCAAGCGTCGACAGCACCAGAGATCGAGCGACACGGCGCACTCCGACAGCCCGTTATCGATCTTGCTTCTTGCCTGACCTGCTCTTCATCATACCACACAACTGTGCGAACGTCCGCAGTGCTCTGTCGCCCCATCGTGCAAGCGGGCGAGTGCCCGCACACCAGAGGGTGAGACGAGCGCCGGACAGACGCCTCATCACTCGTCACTCATCACTCGTCACTCATCACTCATCACCCCTCTTGACAGTCAGCATATCCAGGAGTATGATAGATTTAGGAAAGCCTAAAAAATAATTTAGTGACCCCCTGCCCCGCACGACGAGCGCAACCGTCTTGCACGGGGCAGGCGTGTTCGCGTTACGGAGGCGCAGTGAATGATAGTCGTCTGGCTTGTACTGCTGGCAGTATGCGTCGTCTGGGTCGTTCTTCCCCGTGTCGGCTTACTGGCGCACTACCGCGCCTGGCGGGCGACCCGCGAGCGCGAGCAGGTGGAAGACGCGCTCAAGCACCTGCTCAACCGCGAACACCTGGGGCGCCACGCGACGCCAGAGTCGCTTGGCGGCGCGCTGGGGCTTCCGCGTACAGCGGTTATGCGCCTCATTGCGAAAATGGAGGAGCAGGGGCTGCTCGAAACCCGCGGTATAGAACTGCACCTGACGGCGGAAGGCGAACGCTGGGCATTGCATGTGGTGCGCGCCCATCGCCTGTGGGAACGGTACCTGGCAGACGAAGCGCGCATGCCGCTGGAGCGGGTTCACGCCGAAGCGCACCAGCGCGAGCACATGTTGACTGCCGATCAACTGGATGAGCTGGAAGCGGCGATGGGATACCCCCGGCGCGACCCGCACGGCGACCCCATTCCGAGCCGCGAGGGCATCCTGCTCAACTCTGTGGGAACGCCATTGACAGCGTGGCCCCTTGACACGCCGGGTCGGATTGTACATCTGGAAGATGAACCCGCCATCGCCTACGAACAGATCCTGGCGGCTGGCCTGCATCTGGGGCAGACGATCCGCGTGCTGGAGCGCACGCCGCAGCGCCTGGTCTTGAGCGACGGCGAAAATGAGTATCGTCTGGCGCCCACTGTTGCAGCGAATGTCAATGTGGCGCCGTTGACCGAAGCGGAGGC
>JANWXL010000169.1 GCA_025055265.1 Roseiflexus sp. | reverse complement strand
CGCAGCATCAGGCGCAACGGCGGGTGGTCAATATCGGCGGGCGTTTCACGCAGGGTGCGCCCAAACAATGCTGACATGCGCATAGCAGTCTCTATTCAGTTTTTGTCAGGCGGAGCGCGCAATGGCGCGCGAGTATGAGGGTTGCGGCGGTTGAACATTCGTCGAAGAGGCGTTTGTCACCGTCAACACAATCTGTTCAATAGCGGACTCGAGCACTGTCAGCCACGCGCGATCCTCGGTTGAGAGCGCGGCAAATGCTCGCGCCGCCTCAAAGTACCAGTTCACCTGTTGCAAGAGATGCGAACGCTCAACGCCGAATCGTTGCACGATGCCCCAGAGCCAGCGGTACTCTCGCTCAACGACTGCCAGGGTGCGGAAGCGCAATGCCGCCAGCAACATGATATGGAAGCGCTGCGGCGTTTGCTGAAACATGATCTGCTGCGAAAGTTCGGGATCTTCTGCCGGGAGGTTGGGACAGAGGTCTGGATAATTAGTCGCCAGTCTGCGCGTGACATAATCACAAATGATGTCGCGCTGCAGGTCGAGCGCCTGTGCCAGCATGGGACCGCGCGCGCCAAGCCATGTTTCTAGCGATTGCATGACCCTCCTCCTCCGGGAGGATGCGGACACGCGCATATCCGATCATCCCGGGTGACAGGTTGAGTATAGCACGGCAGATTGGCGTTGTGGAGTTGGCAAGGGTGTGACAGAACCTGTGGATTTGCTTGAAGTATGGTAGACTTTCGTTATGAACAATCCTGAGCTATCTATCCCAGGAAGCGAGCGATCATGGCAAATACTGAGCGAAACAGGCGACCAAACCGTTTGATCAACGAGACGAGTCCATACCTGTTGCAGCATGCGTATAACCCGGTTGACTGGTATCCGTGGGGTGAGGAGGCGTTTGCGCGTGCGAAGGCGGAAGATAAGCCCATCCTGCTAAGTGTGGGATACGCAGCGTGTCACTGGTGCCACGTGATGGAACATGAGTCGTTTGAAGATGAAGAGACTGCCGCCTTGATGAACCAGTATTTCATCAATGTGAAAGTCGATCGTGAGGAGCGACCGGATATCGACTCTATTTATATGACGGCGGTGCAGGCGTTGACCGGCAGCGGCGGGTGGCCGATGACGGTTTTTCTGACGCCTGATGGCGAGCCGTTCTTTGCGGGGACCTACTTTCCGCCCGAAGATCGCTGGCAGATGCCGTCGTTCCGCCGTGTGCTGCGCTCAGTTGCTGAGGCGTATGCGACCCGCCGCAACGAACTGCTGGCGCGCGGACGCGATCTGGTGGAGCGGATGCGTGAGGCGGCCAGTATGCAGATGCCCGGCAATGCACTCACGCCTGCCATACTTGATGCTGCATTTGTGGGTTTGCAGCAGGCGTTTGATCCAGAGTATGGCGGTTTTGGAAGGGCGCCCAAATTCCCGCAACCGATGACGCTGGAGTTTCTGCTGCGCTACGCGGTGCGAACCGGCAGGGGCATGGAGATGCTGGAAAAGACGCTGCGGGCAATGGCGGAAGGCGGCATGTACGACCAGATCGGCGGAGGATTTCATCGATATAGCGTCGATGCGCAATGGCTCGTGCCGCACTTCGAGAAGATGCTGTACGACAATGCATTGCTGGCGCGGGTCTATCTGGAGACGTTCCAGGCGACCGGCAATGCGTTCTATCGCCGCATCGCCGAAGAAACGCTGGAGTATATGCTGCGTGAGATGCAGCATCCAGACGGTGGGTTCTACAGCACGCAGGATGCCGACTCGCTGCCAACGCCGGATGCGACGCACAAGCACGAAGGCGCGTTTTTCGTCTGGACGCCCGCCGAGATTCGGGAGGCGCTCGGCGCGGACGCGACCGTTTTTTCGGCGCTGTATGGGGTGACGGAACGCGGCAATTTCGAAGGGAAGAATATTCTCCACGCGCGCCGCTCGCCAGCGGAAGTGGCGCGGGTGATGGGCATGACAGTTGAACGGGTGGAAGCCATCGCCGAACGGGGACGACGGGTGCTGTTCGAGGTGCGCCAGCGTCGCCCAAAGCCAGAACTCGATGATAAAGTGCTGACTGCCTGGAATGGCATGGCGATGCGCGCGTTTGCGCTTGGCGCTGTCGTACTGGACCGCGAAGAATATCGGACGGCGGCAGTGCGCTGTGCTGAGTTCGTCCTGCGCGAGTTGCGGCGCGCCGACGGCGAATTGCTGCGTTCCTGGCGGCAGGGCGTTGCCAACCCGACCCCGGCGTTCCTGGAGGATTATGCGTTGCTGGCGGATGGGTTGCTGGCGCTGTACGAGGCGACCTTTGATCCGCGCTGGATGCTGGAGGCGCGCAGGTTGGCGGACGCGCTGCTGGAGCGGTTCTGGGATGACGGGATTGGCGGGTTCTACGATACGGGATCGCAGCACGAGCAACTGGTCATCCGTCCGCGGGACACGGGCGATAACGCGACGCCGAGCGGCAATTCCGCCGCCGCCGATGTCCTGCTGCGACTGGCGCTGATCTTCGATGAGCCGCGCTATCGTGAACGGGCGCTGACTGTTCTCAGCTCGATGGTTCCTTTTATGCAACGCTACCCGACCGGGTTTGGGCGCTATCTGGCAGCGGCAGAGTTTGCGTTGAGCCAGCCGCGCGAAATCGCGCTGATTGGCGAACCGGACGCCGCCGATACGCGCGCGCTGGCGGCAGTCGTCCTGAAACCGTTTCTGCCGAACCGCGTCGTTGTGCTGGCGCGTCCCGGCGAGGATCCGCCGCGCGTTCCTTCGCCGCTGCTCGTGGGGCGTGGACAGATCGACGGTAAAGCGACAGCGTATGTGTGCCAGAACTATGCCTGCCAGTTGCCGGTGACGACGACTGCGGAGCTGACAGTACAGTTGAAGCGATGACGGGGTGCGCGATGAGTGGCGAGGTTCTGTTCGTTCTCCTGTTTTGCATCCTTCCGCTTGCCATCGTCGGATTGATGATCTTTGGGTTCATTCAGCGCATGTATCACTTCCAGGAAATCCTGGCGAATGGCGTCGAGACGGATGCAGTGGTGGTGCGCAAGTATCGAAGCGCAGTTAGAGAGGGCTTCCGGTATCGGCTGGTCTATGAGTATCGTGATGCGACCGGCAAGACCTATCGGAAGGATGAAGGGGTCTTTCCCTCGGAGTATGATCGTTTGCAGGAAGGAGATACGTTCCGGGTGGTGTATTCAGCAAAACGTCCCCACATCAGCACCACGAAGGAAGCGGTCGATCAGTCGCGTGCGGCGCAGGCGCGCGATGCAGAGAAGCGACGCGAGTGAGCGAGACGAATGGCAGAAACGCTGTGTTTCCATCCATACGGCATCGGGATCAGGTATACTGTAGCAGAACAGCGATAATGCCGCGGATAGAAGCCCGGAGGGTTTCTCTCCGGGCTTTGTTGTCATATGAAGCGGGAGAGCGGGTTGTACAGAAAGAGGTTTGCGATGAGTCAGGGACAGGAAGGAAGAACGTTTCAGAGTCCCGATGCGCGGGGACGGTCGGTATCGATGCTGGTCTTGCTTGGTTTGCTCGTGATCGTTGGCATTTTTCTCGGCAGCAACTCGGTCACGACGATCGAAGCCGGAACACGCGGCGTGCTGAAGACATTTGGCGAAATTACCGGCGTGCTCGAAGAAGGGCTGCATTTCCGTATGCCATTCATCACCTCGGTGACGGTCGTTGAAGTGCGCACGCAGCGGTATGAGTCGAACTCGAGCGCGGCGTCGCGCGACCTGCAGACAGTCACGACGCAGGTGGTGATCAACTATCGCCCTGATTCCAGCCAGGTGGACCGGCTGGTGCGCGAGATCGGCGTCGATTATGAGCGGCGGGTTGTCGATCCGGCGATCCAGGAGGCGATCAAGGCGGCGACGGCGCGCTTCACGGCGGAAGAGTTGATCACCCGCCGTCCAGAAGTGTCGGATCTGATCCAGCGCGGGTTGAGTGAACGATTGACTCCGCGCGGCGTGATTGTCGAAAGCGTGTCAATCACCGATTTCAACTTCAGCCCGGAGTTTGCGCGCGCTATCGAAGCAAAGCAGGTTGCCGAGCAGGACGCGCTGCGTGCGGCGCGTGAACTGGAGCGGGCGCGCATCGAGGCGCAGCAGCAGGTTGCGCGCGCCGAAGCCGAAGCGCGGGCGCGCCTGGAAATCGCACGCGCCGAAGCAGAGGCGTTGCGTCTGCAACGTGAGGTCATTTCGGCGGAGCTGCTGCAATTGCGCTTCATTGAACGATGGGATGGCGTAATGCCGCGCTTCGTCGGCGGCGAGAACAGTCTGTTGCCAATGTTGAGCATTCCGTCGAGCGAGGTGCTCGGCGACCGGTCGCCTGCGCCGCAGCGCGCGCCAGCCGCAGAACCGGCGACCGCGCCAAACACTGAACCGGCGGCATCGCCATGATTGAAGATTGAATGAATCCGGTACACTAGCGCCATTGCGTCGCACGTCTTTTGAGCGGGCTAACTGGTCTATAAAGTTAGTTTTCGGTGATTTACCGTTTGGGTACGGCGAAGCGTCTGCTTCGTCCTGATAAGGTAAACTTTCGCCGTGCTCAAAACCGTAAATTGAATTGTTTTCTCAAACTCCATCAGCCCGCAGCGCCCAGGAATGCCGGACTATTTTCTCAATTCTTCGCTCATGCGGACGCTCAACCGTCCACCTGCTGCGTGCGCAGGGATGTATTGTCGCTGCGCTCGTCCTGCCAAAAGTCACCTGATGGCAGGATAAG
>JANWXL010000083.1 GCA_025055265.1 Roseiflexus sp. | reverse complement strand
CATTCGTGCGCATACAAAGGATGTTGCGTATCATCTGCTGGTGGTGGACAATGGCAGCAGCGATGGGACGCTGGAGTGGCTGCGGCAGCAGAACGACATCCGCGTGATTGCGAATGACCGCAACCTGGGATTCACGCGCGGTAACAATCAGGGGATGGCGGCGACTCCGCCAGATCACGATGTGCTGCTGCTCAACAATGATACGCTGATCATCCAGGATCACTGGCTGGCGCACCTCAGTGACGTGGCGAACAGTCATCCTGAGTATGGCATCGTCGGGTGTACGCTGCTGCATGCCAATGGACTGCTTCAGCATGCTGGAACGTATATGCCTGCGGATAGTTTCTGGGGATATCAGATAGGCGGCGGCGAGACGTACATTGGGCAGTACCCGGGAGTGCGTGAAGTTGAAGGGATCACGGGCGCATGCATGTACATCCGGCGCGACGTGCGCGCGCGGATTGGCGGGTTCGACGAGGCGTACACGTCCTACTTCGAGGATACCGATTACTGCCTGCGGGCGCGCCAGGCGGGGTTCAAAGTCGTCTGCACCGGCGGGACGCAGGTGGTGCACTATGAGAATACGAGCGCCAGGGTCAACAACGCGTCGTGGCAGGCAATGTGGGACGAGGGGCGTGAAACATTCATCCGCAAATGGCGCACATTCTATGACCAGAAATATCGTCGCTCCATCGTCTGGCACTCGCTGGTGGCGTCGCCGTCCGGGTATGCTACCTCGTCGCGCGAACTGGTGATCGAACTCGACCGCTGCAATATCGACGTGCGCCTGGCGTGCATCTGGGGGAACGATTTCACCGAGCCGCTGACGGGCGATCCGCGCATCGATCAGTTGCGTGCCCGTCTCAAGGACTCCAGTCTGCCGCAGGTGGTCTACCATCAGGGCGACTCGTTCATTAAGAACAGCGGGCGCTATCGCATCGGCTATACCATGCTGGAAACCGACCGGCTGCCGGATGAGTGGATCTACCAGGCGAACCAGATGGATGAGGTCTGGACGCCGACGCACTGGGGGGCTGAGGTGTTTCGCGCCAGCGGCGTCCGGCGTCCGGTGTATGTCGTTCCGCTGGGGATCAACCCTGATTATTTTCACCCCGGTATCGCCGGGCGCAAGCCTGGCAACCGCTTCGTGTTTCTGTCGATTTTTGAGTGGATCGAACGCAAAGCGCCGGAATTGTTAATCCGCGCGTATCAGCAAACGTTCCGTCGCAGCGACGATGTGCTGTTGCTGCTCAAAATTTTCAACTATGACCCCAGTCTCGATGTCGCCCGACGGATTGGCGACCTGGTTCGCAGCGATGGTCCGCCGGTTGTTGTGCTGCCCAACCAGCAAGTCGCCGCCTATCAGGTCGGGTGTCTGTACCGCAGCGCCGATTGCTTCGTGCTGCCGACGCGCGGCGAAGGGTGGGGGATGCCCGCGCTGGAAGCGATGGCGTGCGGGTTGCCGGTCATCTCGACCGATTGGGGCGGGCAGACGGAGTTTCTCCATTCGGGTGTCGCCTATCCATTGCGCATTCGTGGTCTTATTCTGGCTGAAGCGCGTGCGCCGTACTACCGGGGGCTGCGCTGGGCTGATCCTGATTTCGATCATCTCTGCGCGTTGATGCGCCACGTGTATGAGCATCCCGAGGAAGCGCGCGCGGTTGGCGCACGTGCAGCCGCTGAAGTTGCCAGGCGCTGGACGTGGTCACACGCAGCGGCGAAGATCATCGAGCGCCTGGAAGCGATTGGGTGATGCACATCGGCGTTGACATCTCGCTCATGCGTATTGCTCAGGCAGGCGTGTTGACCTATCATCGGTCGCTGCTCAACCATCTGGTGCGTGTCGGGCGCGACTGCCATTTCACGCTGGTTGACGTTCTGCCGCTCAACCCTGGTCGTTCGATGCCGCCGCTGGCAGCGCTCAGTGCGCCGAATGTGCGCGTTGTCCGTTGTCCTGGCATCCGGCGCGGCTACCTGAGCGCGCTGCCCGCGTTTCGTGACGGACCTGCACACGCCATTGCAGCGCAGATCGACCACGCTCTCGACCCGGTCTGGGCGCGCCTGTCAATTGTCGAGATGGGGCTGGAACTGCGGGCGGCGACGCGGTTCGTCGAGGTGTTCCACGCGACGGATCAACTGCCCTACGCGCCGCCTGGCGCTGCAACGGTGCTGACTTTTCACGATCTGACCACCCGGCGCTTTCCAGAGATGCACGTGGCAGAGAATGCTGCGTTGCACGCTGCCAAGGAGCGCTTCGCCCGCGACTGCGCTGACCGGATTATCGCCGTGTCGGAAGCGACCCGTCGCGACATCGTGAGCGAACTGGGCATCCCGCCCGAACGGATCAGTGTGGTGTACGAAGCCGCAGATGTGCGCTTTCGTCCGCATACGCCGGATGAGACGCGCCCAATTCTGGCGCGATATAATCTGGCGCACGGCGAGTACGTGTTGAGCGTCGGCACGCTCGAGCCGCGCAAGAACTACATCCGGCTCATTGAAGCCTATGCTGCGTTGCGTGCGCAGTATGCTGCGGACGAGCGTCGTTTGCCGCCATTAATCATTGCTGGCGGCTACGGCTGGAAGTATGAAGCGATCCTTGCTGCACCGGAGCAGACTGGCGTTGCCGGGCTGGTCCGCTTTTTGGGGCGCGTTCCCGACGACGATCTGCCAGCGCTGATTGCCAGCGCGCGTCTCTTTGTGTACCCTTCGCTCTACGAAGGGTTTGGACTTCCACCGCTGGAGGCGCTTGCCTCGGGAACGCCGGTGGTTGTGGCGAACACCTCATCGCTCCCCGAAGTGGTTGGTGATGCCGGGTTGTACTGCGATCCGTATAATGTGAATGATATTGCGCGTCAGATCGCTGCGCTGTTGGAAAACGAGGACCTAGCGCTGCGGTTACGGCGCGCCGGTGTTGAACGTGCGAAGCAGTTCTCATGGGAGCGCGCCGCCCGCGAGACGCTGGCAGTCTACGCGCAGGCGCGCGCTGAACGATGTGCGAGGCGACGATGGCGATTTATTGGGTCAATTCGGACAGCGATGATGCGCTGACGCTCATGGCGGCAGTCGAGCGCGCCCTGAAGACTGGTGACAGGGGTACGCCGCCAGCGCCTGGCGCCAGTTCGCCTGCCGCGCCTGCCAGTCCAGCGGACGCATACCTGCACGAGAATCTGGCAGTCGCACGCGCCGTCTGGTCGGTCGATCCCCATCGGATTGTGCAGTCGAACCGTCCAGGGCTGGCAGCGGCGATCAACGCCTTTCAGCGCCTGGTGCGCCGGGCAACCTGGTGGTACACCCTCCCGCAGTGGCTACAGATCAGCGAATTTCACGGCGCGGTTGTGCGCGTGCTCGATGCGCTGACCGAGAAGGAGCGACGGCTGGACATGCGCATCCGTGACATCGAACAGATGCGATTGCAGGCGCATCTATTCGCTCTCCAGCAGCAAATCGCCGTGTTGCGCGCCGAACGCGCCGAACTCGAGCGGCGCATCGCCGCGCTGGAAGCGCACAATGCCGCCCTGGACGCAGCAAACCTTGATGATGAACATCGCCTTGCTACGTGAGCGCAACATCTGGGGGTGATATAATTCCGATGGCGTGTCATAACCATCGGAGAAACAGACCACTATCGAGCGTATCGTCTGAAACGCCGTTGTACGAGGCGTGAAACCTTTCTCTTCCAGGCGCCGGATTGCCACACATCCGTTATACGCAGCACTTGCACGTCGTCATTGCCAGGAAGGATATCCACATGCCCGGCAACAGATCTAGCGGATCGTCACGACGGAAGATGACCCGGCGCGAGTTGTCCGCTCTCTACGAAGAACTTCTCCTGCGCGAAGCACATCTGCGCAACGTGTTGTACAGCATCGGTGATGCCGTCATCGTCACGAACGTCGACGGACGCATCAGCCTGATGAATCCCGCTGCCGAACGCCTGACCGGGTGGACCGAGTCTGAAGCGCTGGAAAGTCCGCTGGAGCAGATCTTTCAGATTATTGACGAAGAAACCCGCGCTACGCTCGAAAGCCCGGTTGTGCGCGTGTTGCGCGAGGGCGCTGCCGTCCGACTGAGTCAGCGTACGATACTGATCAATCGAGATGGGCGCACCATTCCGATTGGCGATACCGGCGCCCCGATCCGTACAGCAACCGGTGACATTACTGGCATTATTCTCATCTTTCAGGACCAGACCGCTGTGCGCGCCACTCTTCATGCCGTGCAGCAGGCGCGAGCGTTTGCCGAGAATATCATCGCAACCGTGCGTGAACCACTGCTCGTCCTCAGCCGCGATCTGCGCGTGGTCGCAGCCAATCGCGCCTTCTACCGGATGTTTCGCACGTCTCCTGCGGAAACGCTTGATCAATACATTTACGATCTGGGCAATCGCCAGTGGGATATTCCTGAATTGCGGCGCCTGCTGGAGGAGATTCTGCCGAAGAATACGCACTTTGACGGATACGAAGTCACACACGACTTTGAGCATATTGGTCGGCGCACCATGCTGCTCAACGCCCGCCGCGTGCAGCACACGGACGAGTTCATCCTGCTGGCAATCGAAGATGTTACCGAGCGAGTGCGCGCTGAGCAACGATTGCACCTTCATCTACGACGATTGCGCGCCTTGCGCACGATTGATAGGGCGATCATTTCTTCCCTTGATATGCGTGCAGTGCTTGACATCCTGCTCGAGCAGATTACGCTGCATTTGCACGTAGACGCTG
>JANWXL010000030.1 GCA_025055265.1 Roseiflexus sp. | reverse complement strand
CCGCAGGCTGCCGGTCGCGGTCCGCGGTACGGGATGTACCTGCCGACTGGCGTGATCGTGATTGAAGGACGGTTATACGTTGCCGACTCGTGGAACCACCGCATTCTGGTGTGGAACCGCATTCCAGAAACATCGAACGTTCCACCGGATGGCATTATCGGGCAGGCGGACCCGGATGGGAGCGAACCAAACCGCGGCGGCGACGTCACAGGATGCGGCTTCTACTGGCCCTACGGCATCGGGTGGGTTGCAGGTCGCTTCTATATCGCCGACACTGGCAATCGCCGCGTCCTCGGCTGGAACGGCATTCCCGAAGATCGGCAACCGCCCGATCTGGTGCTTGGTCAAAACGACGAGTACAGCCACGCTGAAAATCGCGGCGAGGCGCCATCAGCGTGTTCCTTCCGCTGGCCCCACGCGATTGCTGGCGATACTACCACCCTGTACGTCGCCGATGCTGGCAACCACCGCGTGCTCGGCTGGACGCCGATCCCCGCGCGCGATACACCGGCGTGCCTGGCGCTTGGGCAACGCGACTTCCAGAGCGCCTGGGAGATGCCGCACACGCCGCCGGGACCGTCTGCACTCCGATTTCCGTATGCGGTCGTGTGCGAATCGGGCAGGCTGATCATCGCCGATACTGCCAACAACCGGGTGCTGGTGTGGCATACACTGCCGCGTGAAGGCGCGTTCCTGCCTGCCGACGCCGTCATCGGGCAGCCAGATTTTGCTGGCAACGGCGAAAATCGCTGGCAGGCGGTCGAACGTGACACCCTCTGCTGGCCCTATGGCATCTCCTGTTGCAACAACCGGCTGGCAATCGCCGACTCAGGCAATAATCGTGTTATCATATGGGATATTAGTGTCTGATGCCCTTCTCCGCATGCACTTCGTCGCTTTTTTCGGATATGTCTTTCGAAGGTTCGACATGCCGTCTTCTCCGACTCAGGCGCGCAGCGAGAAGGGTCGGAGCTCACAAGTGGAGGTGTTTTCCTGGCAGGCCCATACGTCGTATCACCCGTATCGGGCATTAGGATGCCCAAACTCCCCCTTCTTCCGCGTGCGGGAGAAGGGGGCGGCTCACGAGGTTTTCCGGCACGCCCTTCCGTTGCATCGCCCGTTTCAGGCAACAGGACGCCCCAACGCCCCCTTCTCCCCTTCTCGTGGGAGAAGGGGGTGGGGGATGAGGGGAACAAGGGTGTCGGGACGCGGAAAATATCCATCGCACCCAAAATGCTACGCTTGTGAGAGAGATGGGCGAGGGATCTCACAAGGGTAGATTTTTCCGGCGAGCCCTTGTACGGAATTGCCTGTATGAGGCGGCAGGACGCCCTAACTCCCCCTTCTCCCCTCGTGGGAGAAGGGGTGGGGGGATGAGGGGAAACAGGACGTCAGGATGCGGAAAACATTCGTAACATCCAACTGGCGGCAGAAAGGCGCCAGAGCGGCGTGCATCCACGTGGAACCACTGGACTTACGCACTCGACAAACCACACGTGACTCGTAACCGCGAAATCGGAAACGTGTGAAAGGGCAGCGCCATGTGTCTCGGCATTCCTGGTCAGGTGAAAGAAATCTACGAAATGAACGGCATTCGTATGGGCAAAGTCGATTTCAACGGTATTGTCAAGGATGTCTGCCTGGCATACCTGCCCGACATTGCCGTTGGCGACTATACGATTGTGCATGTTGGATTTGCCATCACGCGCCTCGATGAGCAATCGGCGTTGGAGACGCTGGCGCTCTTCCAGAGCATGGGTTTACTCGATGAGGAGTTGCGCACCGACGCGGCGGAGGAGGAAGCAACATGAAGTACCTGGACGAATATCGCAACCCGGAGTTGGCGCAGCGGCTGTTTGCCGAGATTCGTCGTATTACGACGCGCCCCTGGGCGATCATGGAAGTGTGCGGCGGGCAGACGCATTCGATCATTCGCAACGGGATCGACCAGCTTCTTCCAGAAGAGATCGAACTCATTCACGGTCCCGGCTGTCCGGTCTGTGTGACGCCGCTGGAGATCATCGATAAGGCGCTGGCAATCGCGTCTCGTCCGGAAGTTATCTTCTGTTCGTTCGGCGATATGCTGCGCGTGCCGGGGAGCACGAAAGACCTGTTCCGCGTCAAGAGCGAAGGGGGCGATGTGCGCGTGGTCTATTCGCCGCTCGACGCCGTGCGCCTGGCGCAGCAGCACCCCGACCGCGAGGTGGTCTTCTTTGGCATCGGCTTCGAGACGACAGCGCCTG
>JANWXL010000024.1 GCA_025055265.1 Roseiflexus sp. | reverse complement strand
ATTATCGAGATGCCGCTGCACGAGATCGTCGAGCAGCGGCGCGTGGCGCAGATTGCGAGCGGAGCGGCGCTCGCGGCTGCGGTGCACGCCGGGTTGCGCCTGCCCGCCGTGTGGAGCGCCGAACCGCGTGAAGCGAGCGAGGCGCACTTCGAGGACCTGGCACGTGCTGCGCCCGCCGAAACGGAGGTGATCTACGGCATCGGCGGCGGGCTGGCGGCGGATGCAGCGAAGTATGTCGCGCGGCGACGCGGCTTGCCGCTGATGTTGATCCCGACTGCGCTCTCGGTCGATGCCCATTTCACCTGGGTCAGCGGCGTGCGCCGCGATGGGTGCGTGGCGTACCTCGCCACCGGTCCGGCTGCCGTCGTCTACGCCGATGTCGCGTTTCTGGCGGCGGCGCCGCCGCACCTGCGCGCGGCTGGCGTCTGCGACCTCCTCTCGATTGCCACGGCGCTCCACGACTGGCGCTACGCCGAAGAGCGCGGCATGAACCCGCCGGATCAGCGCTATACGCCGTGGGTCGCCGCTGCTGCCAGGGCGATCCTCGACGGCACGCTCGACATTGCGGATGCTGCGGGGCGCGGCGATCCTGCAGGCGTGCGCGAACTGTTGCGTCTCCTGGCGCTCGAGGTGCAACTGTGCAACCTGACCGGGCATAGCCGACCGGAAGAAGGTTCGGAACACTACCTGGCATACGCGCTGGAGGCGCATCCGTCGATTGGCAGCGGCCATGCCCACGGCGACCTGGTGGGACCGGCGATCCTGCGCGCGGCTGCCTGGCAGGGTCAGGATGTCGCGCCGCTGGAACGGGCGCTGGCGCAGGCTGGCGTGCCGCTCGACCGCGTGCCGGAGACCGTGATGCAGGAGGTGATCCGGGAGTTGCCCGCCTACGTCTGGCGTCATCGTCTTGCCTTCAGCACCGCGCACGATCTGTACGGCGGTTCTCACGACGCTTGAACCGCGCACGAACTGTTGTACAGCAGGCGTGGGCTTCGACGGGTGTGGGCTTCGACGGGCGTGGGCTACGGCAGGCTCAGCCCACGCCCGCGCGCGGGCTACGGCAGGCGCGGGCTTCGACGGGCGTGGGCTTCGACGGACATGGGCTTCGACAGGCTCAGCCCACGCCCGCCATCAGGCGCAGGCAGTGAGAACTCCTGTAACCGCCGCGTCGCCCGGTGGTACAATGGCAAAGCATCGATGCAAAAGTAAGAAGTGAGGCGACCTGTGAACATCGTTGTCGTTGGCGGCGGCAGCACCTATACCCCCGAACTCATCAACGGTCTGATCGCCCGACATGCAACCCTGAACGTGCGCACGGTCCGGCTCGTCGATCCGGATGAGGAGCGCCTGCGGATTGTCGGTTCGTTTGCGCAGCGCATGGTCAGCCATGCCGGTGCAGGATTTCAGGTCGAGTTGTTCGTTGATCGGCGACGGGCGCTTGAAGGTGCCGATTATGTCATCACCCAGTTTCGTGTCGGCGGGCAGCAGGCGCGCCACAACGACGAACTCCTCGGACGGCGGCATCACCTGGTCGGTCAGGAGACGACCGGTGTCGGCGGGTTTGCCAAGGCGCTGCGCACCATTCCTGTCGTGCTCGATGTGGCGCGCGATATGCGTGAGATCGCGCCACAGGCGATCCTGCTCAATTTTACCAATCCGGCTGGCATCATCACCGAGGCAGTGGCGCGTCACGGCGGCGTGCCGGTCATCGGGCTGTGCAACAATGCGATCAATGCGCAACGCGGGATTGCGCGCATGTTCGCCGTTCCGCCGGAACAGGTGTTTATCGAGCAGGTCGGTCTGAACCACCTGAACTGGATTCGGCGGGTAACGATCAACGGCGAAGACGCGACCGACGCCGTGCTTGAGGCGTATGTCGAGCGCCTGCGCCACGATGAGGACCCGATCCGCTTTCCGCCGCGCCTCATTCAGATGCTGCGCGCCATTCCCTCGTCGTATTTGCGCTACTTCTATCTCACGCCGCAGATCATTGCGCGGCAGAACAGCGGCGAACCAACCCGCGCCGAGGTGGTGATGGACGTCGAGCGCCGACTGCTCGCGCGCTACGCCGATCCGACGTTGCGTGAGATGCCGCCGGAACTGATGGAACGCGGCGGCGCGTACTACTCGACAGCGGCAGCGGCGCTAATCGAGTCGCTCCATACCGGCGATAACGCCATCCATGTGGTGAACACGCGCAACAACGGCGCCATCCCCAACCTCGCCGATGATGTGGTTGTGGAGATGCCTTGCACGGTCGGGAAACAGGGCGCGACGCCGATTCCGGTCGCACCGCTCGAACCTGCCTTCCACGGGTTGACCTGTCAGGTGAAAGCCTACGAACTGCTGACCGTGCAGGCGGCGGTCGAGGGGAATGAAGAGGCGGCGATGCTGGCGCTGCTCGCCAACCCGCTTGGTCCCGACGCGGCGCGCGTCGAAGCCGTTTGGGACGACATCAAACGAACGAACCGCGGTCTGCTTCCCACGTTCGAGAGGTGATGCATGAGCCAGGATTCGCTGCTCGCCGGCGCTGCAACACGTTGCATTACGCCAAAACTTGACGATCATCCGGTCTTTCTGGCGGGCTTTCAGAATAATCGCCGCGCTACGGCGGTCGATACCGACCTGTATGTGCGGGCGCTTGCGTTGCGGCTCGATGACCGAATCGCTGCGATTGCCGTGTGTGACCTGATCGGTCTGGATCGCTGTGATGTGCTGGAGGTGCGCGCTGCGCTCGACGCGCGCGGCATCGACTCGTCAGGTCTGGTGGTCGCCTGCACCCACACCCACAGCGGGCCGGATACGCTTGGGTTGTGGGGACCGGATCGAAGCGTCAGCGGGGTTGATACGCTCTATCTGGCATCGGTGAAGCAGGCAATTGTCGATGCCGTCATCGAAGCATTGACGTTCTGCTGCCCGGCGCGCCTGCGCTGTGCGATGACCCGCCTGCCCGGCTATATCGCCAATTTGCGCGATCCCGGCATTGTTGATGATGACGTGGCGGCGTTGCAGTTCGTGAAACTCAACGGCGACGTAATTGCTACGCTGCTCAACCTGGCGTGCCATCCCGAAGTGCTCGACGGCGACAGCACGCTGATCTCGGCGGACTACGCCGGGTATGCGTGCCGGGAGGCGGAGGCGCGGGTTGGCGGGGTGGCGCTGCACGTGTCCGGCGCCCTCGGCGGCATGCTGTCCCCCGACACCAGTGATCGCACTCCAGCGTGGGCAGCGCGCATGGGGCGCGCCTATGCTGAAGCGGCGCTCACGGCGCTCGCAGGGCAGCCCGCCGTCGAGGTCGAGCGACTCGATGTCCGGCGTACTGAGTTCGATCTGCCGCTCGCCAATCCGCTGCTGGTCGTGGCGCAGCAGATGGGAGTGCTGCGGGTGCGCCCGCCGGTCAACGGCGCCATCACCACGTCCTGCACGTTTATCGATCTCGGTCCAGCGCAGATCATCACTGTTCCCGGCGAACTGCTGCCGCAGCTGGGGTTCGAACTCAAAGCGGCGCTGCCCGGTCCGTGTCGGGTGCTCATCGGTCTGGCGGACGACGAGATTGGGTATATTCTGCCCGACGACGAGTTCATTCCTCCTGCCGATTACCTGAACCCTGGCAAACAGTACGAGGAGAGCATGTCCGTCGGTCCAACCACCGGCTCACGGGTGCTGGCGGCGGCGCGAGGGTTGATCAGAGATCGATAAACGCAACCGCCTGCTGCACGAACGCCGTCGGACATTCAAGGTGCGGCGCATCCCCGACGCCTTCACTTATCCGCCCGCTCGCCCGGCGCCTGATCGCGGGCTAGGGTTGTGAAGCGCGCCTGCGCGGGCTGGACCGGGCGATACCGGATTATTTTCTCAACAATCGATTGAAATGGCGTCCACAAGGGGGCGCCCCTGCGCTGGCGCCACCGGATTTCGGCACAGGCGCCCACAATGAGCGCCCCTTTCAGCCGCCTGCAAGTCAACCGTATTCCCCACTCCCTGCTCCCCGTGCGCATCACAACAGTCGCTCCCCGACCTCGACCGCATCGACCCGGTAGTGGCATCCGCGGCTCTGGCGGTTGTGGCGCGCCGCCTGAGCGATGACCAGCGCCGCTTCGACGGCGTTGCGCAGTCCGATCAGCCCGTCGCTCAATTTCGTTGAACGGTAGAAGGTCTCGATCTCGTTCTGCAAGTGGCGCAGTTCGCGGATGGCGCGCGAGAGACGATCACCGGAGCGGATCAACCCCACGTAGTGCCACATAATGTTCTGGATCGTCTGCATGTCGCCCTGGATGAGCGCCGGGTCAGAATCCTCCGTCAGCCCCGATTCGTCCCATGGCGGGATGTCGGCTGCTGGCGGCAGGATCGGCGGCTGGTCGGCGCTCAGCCGCGCCTCGATGTCGCGCGCAGCGCGCACGCCCCACACCAGCCCCTCGAGTAGCGACGTCGATGCCAGGCGGTTGGCGCCGTGCACGCCGGTGCACGCGACTTCGCCGACCGCGTAGAGATTGGCGATACTCGTCCGTCCCCATTCGTCGGTCAGTACGCCGCCGCAGGAGTAGTGTGCCGCCGGCACCACCGGGATTGGCTCGCGCGTGATATCCACGCCGACGCGCAGGCATTCAGCGTAGATGTTGGGGAAGCGGGTGCGGATTGTATCGGGTGACAGGCGCGATGCAATGTCGAGCAAAACGTGGGAATAGCCGTGCTCCTCCATTTCGGCGTGGATCGCGCGCGCCACAACGTCGCGCGGCGCCAGGTCTTTCCATTCAGGCGCATACTTGTGCATAAATGGACGACCGTCCGGCGTCAGCAGGATGCCCCCCTCGCCGCGCACCGCCTCGCTGATCAGGAACCCTTCAGCGCCGGGGACGGCAAGCGCCGTGGGGTGGAACTGGACGTACTCGGCGTTGACGATGCGCGCCCCGGCGCGGTGCGCCATCGCCAGACCATCGCCACGCGCGCCGGGAGGGTTGGTCGTGTTGCGGTAGAGGCGCCCCAGACCGCCAGTGGCGAGAATGGTGAAGGTGGCGAGGGTGCGATGAACGGTGCGACGTTCGCGCTCGAACACATACGCGCCATGGCAGACGATCGGTTCGTAGGCGGCGAGCGGGTTGTGCGAGTGGTGCGGCGAGGTGATCAGGTCAACGGCGGTCAGACCGGTCATTACTTCGATATTCGGGCGCTCATAAACGGCGGCTATCAGCGCATCGATAATCGCTCTGCCGGTGCCGTCGCCCACGTGGAGAATACGGTTGCGCGAATGCGCTGCTTCTCTGCCATATGCCAGGTCGCCATTCGGTTTGCGATCGAACTCAACGTGCGCCATACGGATCAGCACCTCTTCCAGCAGGCGCGGTCCTTCTTCAGCGAGGAGGCGCGCTGCGCGCGGCGACGAAGATCCCGCGCCAGCCTCCAGAATGTCGCGCACCAGCAGATCGGCGGAGTCGTCTGGTCCGCGCCCGATGATGCCTCCCTGGGCGTAGCGGGTGTTCGATTCGCGCGGGTCGGTTTCGCGCGTCAGCAGGGTGATGTGGCGGCGCGGATTGCGCGCAAGTTCGAGCGCTGCGGCGGCGCCGGCAATGCCGGAGCCGATGATCAACACGTCTGTGGTTTTCATAATTGTCTCACAATCTAGAGTTCAGAAGGGCTGACGCAAAGGTGCGCAGGCGCAAAGATATGGATTGGTGATTGCGAGACTTTGCGCCTTTGCGTTCCTGCGTCAACCTTTTCGAGAGATGCTGTGATTATCCAATCTGGATCATCCGTTCCACGGCGCGATAGGCGCGCTGGCGGATGTCCTCCGGGATCTCGATAACATAGCGGTTGTAGCGCAGCGCATCGCGGGTGTCTTCCAGCGTAATCATATTCATATGCGGGCAGCGCACCATGCAGAGCCGCAGCATATCCTTGTCCGGGTTCGCTGCCGCAATGTTATCCCCCATTGCGCACTCCGTAAGCAGCAGATAGTGCGGCGCATTCGTCTGCTGCACGTAGCGAATCATCGCATTCGTGCTGCCGGAGAAATCCGCCGCTTCGACCACCTCCGGGCTGCACTCCGGGTGCGCCAGGATGACGACATCGGGGAACTGCGCACGCACGCGCCGGATATCGTCGACGGTGAACTTCTCGTGCACCTCGCAGCGACCGTGCCAGCCGACGAGCTGATAGTCGAGGAGTGTATCGCCATTGACCGGTTGCAGCGTCGGGAAGATGATGTGCTTGCCGGTCTCGCGCGCCACATTGCGCGCCAGATACTCGTCGGGCAGGAAGATGACCGTATCCGCCTTGAGCGACTCAACGACCGCCACGGCATTGGATGAAGTGCAGCAGATGTCGCTCTCGGCTTTGACGTCGGCATAGGTGTTGACATATGAAACAACCGGGGCGCCGGGGAAGCGGGCTTTCAGCATGCGCACATCTTCGGCGGTGATGCTTGCCGCCAGCGAACACCCGGCTTTCTCCGACGGCAACAGCACGGTCTTCGTCGGATTGAGGATTTTGGCGGTTTCCGCCATGAAGCGCACGCCGCAGAACACGATCACATCTTTGTCAGTGGTGGCGGCTTTGCGGCTCAGGTCGAGCGAGTCGCCGGTGAAATCGGGGATGGAATGGAACAGCGCCGGCTCCATGTAGTTGTGCCCCAGGATCACAGCATTGCGCTGCTGTTTGAGTTCCAGGATTTCGACCGCCAGTTCCGCTTTGTAATAGAGTTCGAATTCTGGCGCCAGTTTGCCGAGTTTGCGCTGGAGCAAAGCGAACATTTCCTGCGTATTCATAGCAATCTCCCTGTGGCTTCTTCAGAAGCAAGATAATCAAAACTGACATCAAAAACGCGCGCCGAGTGGGTCAGAGCGCCGATGGAAATATCGTCCACGCCGGTCTCAGCGATCTGCCGGATGGTATCGAGCGAGACGTTGCCCGACGCCTC
>JANWXL010000005.1 GCA_025055265.1 Roseiflexus sp. | reverse complement strand
CGCCGCCGAGTTCCGGCTCCTGCACGGTTGCCAGCGCCTGCAACACTACCTGCTCGCTCAGTTTGTCGTGGTGACGTGAAAAGAGGCCCATGCATCCTCGCTTCTCAGCGTCTTGATCTGCCGATCTCAGTATACCATATTCTTATAGCAAAAACTATCGTAAGTGTGTAGGCAATAGCGCGTCTGTCCGACCTCTTAAAGCTTCTTCCTGCTTTCTCAGACGTGCAGAGAGTAAGCGATATTGTACCATGCTTTGGTCATGTGACTGTCACCAACAGGGTGGCGGGCGATGGCGCGGCGACAGCGTGCAGATCAGGAGCGCTGGCGCTGGTCGCGGAATGGAGCGGCGGTGACAGTCACTTGAGAGGCGCCTTGGGAGCAGCTAATTCTTCCCCAAATACCGATCCACAATAGCGACAAACACATCTTCAAGCGACGGTTCAACCGGTTCGATGTGAACGCCAGCTACCTGAGCCGCCTGCAGTGCTGCAGCGAGGCGTGGCAGACGCAGCATGGCATCGTCCACAATCACGTGGAGCCGCGCGCCGTGCGGCGCCACGCTGCGCACGCCGGGTTGCGCCAGCAAGGTTGCGCGCGCCAGTTCCTGCGGCGTGCCTTCGACTTCCAGCACGGCGCCGTCGAACGCCGTGCGCTTCAGTGCCAGCGGCGCGTCGAGCGCTACCAGTTTGCCGCCGTACATGAGGCCGATGCGGTTGCAGTGCTCGGCTTCGTCCATAAAGTGGGTCGTGACGAAGACAGTCACCCCTTCGCCTGCCAGGTCGTAGATCAGGTCCCAGAACTCGCGACGCGCCTCTGGATCGACGCCGCTGGTCGGTTCGTCCAGGAAGAGGACCTGCGGACGGTGAACGATGGCGCACGCCAGCGCCAGACGCTGCCGCCAGCCGCCTGGAAGTTCAGCGGTCAGCACCCGGTCGTGTCCGCGCAGTCCTGCGAGATCGATCAATTCTTCAATGCGCGTGGCGCGCTGTGCGCGCGGGAGACCGTAGACATCGGCGTAGAACGTCAGGTTCTCACGCGCTGTCAGATCACCGTAGAGACTGAACTTCTGCGACATGTAGCCGATGCGCTGGCGAATTGCCTCCTGATCGCGGGCGATGTCGAACCCCAGGACGCGCCCGCTGCCGCTGCTCGGCATCAGCAGGCCGCAGAGCATGCGGATCGTGGTGGTCTTGCCGGAGCCGTTCGGTCCCAGGAAACCAAAGACCTCGCCGCGCGCCACTTGCAGCGAAACCTCATTGACCGCAACGAACGATCCGAAGCGGCGCGTCAGGCGATCGGTTGTGATGGCGTCATCGGTCATAACTTCATGCGTTTTGAACGAATG
>JANWXL010000604.1 GCA_025055265.1 Roseiflexus sp. | reverse complement strand
TATTCGTTTCTCCATTCGTTGACCGCATTCGTTGCCGCATTCGTGTATTCGTTTCTCCATTCGTTGACCGCATTCGTTGCCGCATTCGTGTATTCGTTTCTCCATTCGTTGACCGCATTCGCTTATTCGTTTCTCTATTCGTTGACCCATTCGTTTATTCTTCCTACACCAGAGGATGCGCTCTTGCCCCAGGGTCGCGCTACGCCTGCGCAGGGCTGTAACAAACCATTGCATACTATTGACAAAACCTGTGCATTCATGGTAGACTATTCCTGACCGTTCGGTAAAGTGGTACAATGAGAAGCGGAAAGGAGTGCGCACAACCTGTTCAGTGTGAAGAGCGCAGTTGACATCCATGCAAGATGCCATGAATGAACCAGCATATGGTCCCACCGCAGCGCGCATTCTGATGACAGCGACGCGGCTGTTCATGCAGCGCGGCTACAGCGCGGTATCGATCAACGACATTGTGCAGGCCGCGGATGTGACCAAGCCGACGCTGTACTATCACTTTTCCGACAAGGAAGAGTTGTTCGTGCTGGTTGCGATCCATATGCTGGCAGAAATGTACGCAACGATGCGGCGCGCTATCGCCGATCAGCCTGATACGCGCAGTCGCCTGGTTGCGCTGGCGCAGGTGCTGCTCCACGAACCGAACAGCGACACGCGCATGATGCGGCATCAGGCGCGTGAGCATCTGAGTCCGGAACGTCAGCGTCGCCTGGCTGAGGCGTTCAAACGTTACATGGTCGATCCGTTGCGCGATGTTATGCAACAGGGACTCGACAGCGGCGAACTGACAGGGCGCAACGCTGGCGACCTGGCGATGCTGTTCCTTGGCTTGATGGAAGGGTTCCAGCGTCAGACGGCGCCGCCGGTCGAGCCTGAACGCAGCGACGTCTATCAGGCGATCTCGACCGATCACTTCTCTGCCGAGACGCTGGTCGATCTGTTCCTCTACGGCACTGCCGCGCGTTAGACCGAACACTGTCGTTTTCTGATCGCCTTTCTGCGCTTTTTGCAGAAGGGGAGGATTGCGTTTTGTTTGAAAAAAGGAGAAAAGATCCGTGACTTCCGTTCCACAGGCGAAACCTGGTGTACGTCTTCCCCGTCCTTCACTGCCGGTGATCATCGCCGCAGTGCTGATCATTGCTGTGATTGCCACCCTCGTTGTGCCACGGCTGGCAGGCAGCGGCGCCGATCCGCTCCAGGGCGGGGCGCCGGTCGCTGTCACTCGTGAGACGCTCATTGCTGGCATCAGCGCCACCGGTCGCATCGAGCCGCGCCAGGAAGCGGCGCTTGGTTTCACTATCCCCGGTCGCGTCGCCGAAGTTCTGGTTGCTGAAGGCGATCTGGTGCAGGCTGGCGCGCCGCTGATCCGCCTCGATAGCCGTGAAGCCGAGGCGCAGGTCGCATCGGCGCGCGCAGCGCTGGCGCAGGCGGAAGCTGACTTGCAGCAATTGCAGGAGGGCGCCACGCCGGAAGAGATCGCTCAGGCGCGTGCGCAGGTCGAAGCTGCACGCGGCGCCCTGGCGCAGACTGTGGGCAGTGTGACGAGCGCCGACATCGCCGCTGCGCGCGCCCGCGTCGAGGAGGCCCGCGCGCGCCTGAATGCGTTGCAGGGCGCGCCGAACAACGATCAGTTGACGGCGGCGCGCGCAGCGCTTACCGAAGCGCAGGCGGCGCTTGAGCGGCAGCGCAGCGCCCTGGCCGCCGCCAAGCTCGACGCTGAACGCCAGGTGCTTGAGCGCGCCAATCGTCTGCGCGACGCGCAGACCGCCTTCGCCGCTGCGCGCGACAATCTGGCGCGCGTCGAGGCGGACGGCAGGGATCCGCTGACCGGCGCTCCGCTCACCGACGCGGGCAAGCGCGCCTATGCCGATGCATTCGCCCAGGCGGAGCGCGCCATGCAGGACGCCGAACGGGCGCTCAATCAGGCTCGCATCGCCTATGAGACGGCGCGCCAGAATGAGATTACCGGTCTGGCAGAAGCCGAGGCGCGCGTCGCTACCGCGCAGGCGAACCTTGATGCCCTGCTCAACCCCAACCCGGACCGGGTCGCTGCTGCGCGCGCGGCGCTGGCACAGGCGGAAGCCGATCTTGCCCGGTTGCTCGGCGAGCAGCGCCAGGGCGCACTGGCGGCGCAACAGGCGAACCTCGCCGCTGCTGAAGCCAACCTGGCGCGCCTGACCGCCGATCCGCGCGCAACCGACCTCGCACGGGCGCAGGCGCGTGTGGCGCAGGCAAAGGCGCAGCTCGACCTGGCGCAGATCCGGCTCGACGATACGATCCTGAGAGCGCCGTTCACCGGCGCAGTGGCGCGCATCAACGTCGCGCCCGGCGAGCAGGTCGGTCAGAGTCCCGTGCTGACTCTGATTGACATCAGTCGGTTCAATGTGACCGTGACGGTCGATGAAGTTGACGTGGCGCGCGTTGCGCCCGGTCAGGAAGTTGAAGTCCTGATCGAAGCCCTCGGTCCGCCGCCGCTGATCGGTCGCGTGCAGCGCATCTCGCCGCAGGCGACGAATGAACGCAATGTCACCGCGTATGAGGTGGAGCTCGAAGTGACGCCTGGCGAACGTCCGGTGCGCTCCGGGATGACGGCAAGCGCCACGATCATTACGGCGAAGCGCGAAAACGCGCTTAGTGTTCCGGTTCAGGCGATTCGCGAAGAGAATGGTGTGACAGTCGTGGATGTGATTGTCACCAACGATGGACGCACCACCCTGGTTGCGCAGCCGGTTGAAGTCGGCATCCGCGCTGGCGACCGGATCGAGATCGTGAGTGGATTGCAGGAGGGGCAGCAGGTGCTGTTGCCCGGCGGTCGATGATTGCCATTCCAATACCTTTCGAATCAGCGCACACGAAGGCGCAAAGGCACAAAGACTCTGCGCCTGAGCTGTGTTGATGATGGTTCGTCTTCCTTATTTGAAAGGTATTGTTGCTAGCTCTTCATCCTCAGCAACTCTCGGAAGGATGAGAGGAGATTTGAAAGGAGAGAGATGCTCATGCATCCCGAAACAGAATATATCACCCCAGCCGAAGCCATCGACTATGTGACCGAGCCGGTGGTGCGCGTCGAGCATGTGACGAAGGAGTTCATCACCGGCGGCAATCGCTTCCGCGCCCTCGACGATGTATCGCTCGAAATTCATCGCGGCGAAATGGTTGCAATTATGGGTCCGTCGGGCAGCGGCAAGAGTACCCTGATGACAATCCTGGGCTTGCTCGACGTGCCGACCTCCGGTTCTTACTGGCTCGACGGACAGGATGTCAGCAAACTGGATCGCGTGCAGCAGGCGCGGGTGCGCAACCAGAAACTCGGATTCGTCTTCCAGAACTTCAACCTGCTGCCGCGGCTCACGGCATTGAAAAATGTGGAACTGCCGCTTGTTTACGGGCGTGTCGGGGCGCGCGAACGCGAGGATCGCGCCCGTCAGGCGCTGGAGGCAGTGGGATTGGGCGCGAAACTGCACAACCGCCCCAATGAACTGTCCGGCGGTCAGAAGCAGCGCGTTGCTATCGCTCGCGCGCTCGTGGGCAACCCGGCGCTGGTGCTCGCCGACGAACCGACTGGCGCACTCGACACGCGCACCGGTGCAGAGATCATGGCGCTCTTCCGACAGTTGAACCGCGATCAGGGCATCACTATCGTCATCGTCACGCACGACCCGGAGATCGGCAAGCAGATGGATCGCGTGATTGGGCTGCGTGACGGGCGCATTACCGAGAACATTCTGCAGGAGTACTACCACGTCGCTCTCCCGGCAGAAGAACTGGAACTGCCGGTGCGCGAAAAGGAACCGGTGGCCGTTCCGGTGATCAGAACAGAACAGGAGTAAGCGTCCGTGTTCAAAGAACTTGCGCTTATGGCTATCGACAGTCTGCGGGCGAACAAATTTCGCTCGCTGCTGACGATGCTGGGCATTATCATCGGCTCCGCCACGCTGGTTGCCGTTCTGTCGCTCGGCAATGCGTTGCAGAGCCAGGTCTTCGAGCGGTTCGTCGATCTGGGCACGCGCCGGATCGCGGTGCTCCCCGGCGACCCGCAGGCGCGCGGCGCGCGCGATGTTCCCGGCTATGGTCTGCTGTCGATCCAGGACTACCGCGCACTCGAGCAACTGGTGGCGCGCCACCCGGACGTCTTTCGCACGATTGTGCCTGAAGTATCGCTCCGCGTACAGGCGCGTTTCGGCAGCTCCGCCGCCAACCCCACCGTCGTCGGCACAACGAAGGACTACCAGTTGGTGCAGACCGTACCGGTGCAGTATGGTCGATTCCTGACTGACGACGACGAGCGGCAGGCGGCGCGGGTGGCAGTGCTTGGCGCACTGATCGCTGAAGACCTCTTCGGCAAAGAGAACGTGAAAGATGCCGTCGGCAAAACCATCGAGGTCAACGGACAACCGCTCAAGGTTGTCGGCATCCTGCGGCAACTTGGCGGACCCTTCTCATCCGACCAGCGCATTCTGGTGCCGGTCAGCACGGCGCGATTGCGCATTGCTGGCAGCCAGGACCTGCCGGGTCGCGGGTTGCAGATGAGCAGCATTCTGCTGAGTTTGCAGAGCGAGCGACTGGTCGAGCGCGGCGAAGCGTTGGTGACCGCGACGCTGCGCGCCAGCCGCAACGTGCCCGACGGCGCGATTGACGATTTTCGCCTGAACCTGCCGACCCAGGCGCTCAACGTGCTGGCGGGCATCAATGGCGCCATCACCGGATTCATCGCGCTGGTAGCGGGCATCAGCCTGGTGGTTGGCGGCATCGGCATCATGAACATCATGCTGGTGGCGGTCACCGAGCGCACCCGCGAGATCGGCGTGCGCAAGGCGCTCGGCGCCACTGATGGCGATGTGTTGAGCCAGTTTGTGCTGGAAGCAGTCGCCATCAGCGTGGCGGGCAGCCTGATCGGCGTTACCGGCGCGATTGCCTTGGTGGCGCTGATCGGCGCGGCTGCCGGACTGGCCGTCTCGATCTCGTGGGTCGCCGTCGTGCTGGCGCTGGTGTTCGCCTGCGCCATCGGCGCCGGGTTCGGCTACTACCCTGCGCGGCGTGCAGCGCTCCTCCTGCCGATTGAGGCGTTGCGGTATGAGTGAGGCGCGAGGCAAGAGGCGCGCGGCGCGAGGGTTGCAGGCGGGAAGGTTGCAGGTTGAACGAAGGCTCGACCTTTGAGGTCTCAGGAAGTGATCTGGAGGCTTT
>JANWXL010000573.1 GCA_025055265.1 Roseiflexus sp. | reverse complement strand
GCAGCGAACTGGAAGGCGAGATGAGCCGGTTCCTGCGGCGGTTGCAGTGCGACCGGATTGAGGAACGCCTGGAAGCCTTCGAACAGGCGTTGCGGGACGAAACGGGCCTCCTGCTGGCAGTGGGCGAAGATACCTACGCCTTCCCGCACCTCTCCTTCCAGGAGTATCTCGCGGCGTGCGCGCTGGCAGACGACCCAGAGATGGGACGCCGCGCTTACGGCTACTGGAACAGTGCCGACGGCGATCGCTGGCGCGAGGTGCTGCTGCTGCTGGTGGGGCGATTGCGCCAGCAGGGCAAGATTGAGTCGCAGGGGGTGGCGTGGCTGCGCATCCTGCTGCACCCCGAAGAGCCGCTGGCAACGCCAGCGTTAGACCACGCGCAAGCCTCCAAACGCACGCTGAAGCCGATCAACCAGCAGGCGCGCGACGCGCTGCTGGCAGCGGACAGTTACCAGGAATGGGGCGGACGGGCGGCGCTGGCGGGATTTGAAGAGGAAGAAATCCGGCAACTCGAAGCGCGGATTGCGCGCCGCCTGGCGAAGAGTCTGCACCCGGAGAGTCGCCTGAGCCTGGGAGAGCGGCTGCGGATAGGGCGTCACCTTGGGCAACTGGGCGACCCGCGCTTCCCGGTGACGCGCGACGAGTGGCGCGCGAGCCTGGCAGACCGCAACGCAACTTTCGGCGCGCCGGAGGGATACTGGTGCTACGTCCCCGGCGGGCGCTACCGCATCGGCGGCTGGGAGCGAGGCGAAAAGAGCGCCGACCTCGACCTGCGCCCCTTCTGGATCGCGCGCTACCCGATCACCATCGCGCAGTACCGTGCCTTCATCGAGGAGGGCGGGTACGCCAGGGACGAGTACTGGACGCCGCGCGGACGCGCGTGGCGAGACGAATGGAAGCGGACACAGCCGTGGAGATGGGACGATCCGCAGTATACCGGCGCGAACCAGCCGGTCGTCGGCATCATGTGGTATGAAGCGACCTCATTCTGCGCCTGGTTACAGGAACAGGTGCAACCCGTAGGGGCGCAGCGCGCTGCGCCCGTGCGAGACGCGCCCGGGCATGCCGCGCCTTCCAACCACGCATTGTTACCGGAAGGTTACACAATCCGCCTGCCCACCGAGGCGGAATGGGAGGTCGCGGCAGCATATGGCGGCGACGGACGACGGCGGGCATACCCGTGGGGGAATGACGGACCGACGCCGGAGCGGGCGATATATAAGGAGAGCGGCCTCAGCGCTCCTGCGCCGGTAGGGGTCTGTCCGGCAGGCGCAGCGGTGTGCGGCGCGCTCGATATGGCAGGGAATGTGTGGGAAGTGACGACAAGCTTATACCGCAAGTATCCATCTGGCAGTTCACAGTTGATGAAAGACTTTGCGCCCGACAAATCTGACGTGCCATGGCGCGGTGGGTCATACTTTTGGAATAGAATATATGTTCGATGCGGGGCACGGGACAGGAGCCATCCAAATGTTGGCAGGCTTAGCCTCGACGGATTCCGGATTGTCGTCGCCCCTCACTCGCACTAATGCAGCCCGGCGGCTGATGAAGATTAAGCAAATAGTCAGGTATTCCTGGGCGCTGCGGGCTGAAGCCCTCGCTGAGATCATGAAAGCCCCTCCGGGGCTTCCACGTTCTGAGCGAGGGCCTTAGCCCGCAGCTCAGAGGACGTGCGTCCTGGCGGCACAGGTCTACTCATAAGCCGCGGGCTACGGTTGCGAAGCCCGCCTGCGCGGGCTACAGAAAGCGAAACTCGCCTGCGCGGGCCAGATCGGACGATAACGAATTAGTTTCTCAAAAATCATAAATCGCACCTGAAAGACCTGCAGCCGCTCGTCCGCCTGCGCGGATGGGCGATGGACGCATCCACGAGGTCCGGCGACGCAGGACGGAGCAGGCACGGAGAACCTGCCCCTACACACGTGGATGCGTCGGTGGTAGGAGC
Organism: Roseiflexus sp.; assembly: GCA_025055265.1. GTDB lineage: Bacteria > Chloroflexota > Chloroflexia > Chloroflexales > Roseiflexaceae > Roseiflexus. The sequence goes on along the minus strand of JANWXL010000573.1, from coordinate 5,785 downwards.
GCCCCCCTATGGGCACCCGCGACGGGGGGATCGCTGGCACGGGGGGCAGGCACAGGGGCCTGCCCCTCCCCTGGCGGGGGCATTTGGAGGGGCGCCCCCCTGTGGGCGCCCGCGACGGGGGGATCGCTGGCACGGGGGGCAGGCACAGGGGCCTGCCCCTCCCCTGGCGGGGGCATTTGGAGGGGCGCCCCCCTGTGGGCGCCCACGTGGACGAATCCGTAGCATCGTGCCAGGTGGAGCAGGCGCGGGGTCCTGTCCAATGGTTCCAGTTGGGCGGGTCTGAAACCCACCCGTACAGGGAGATGTCACCGAATAACCGAATGAGATGACGAATAAACGAATGCCCGCCGCCATTCGCTTATTCGCTTCTCCCATTCGTTGACAGACGAAAGAGACACGAGGCACGAGGCGAGAGGTGCGAGGCACGGGGCACGCGGCGCCCATTCGCTTATTCGCTTCCCCATTCGTTGACAGACGAAAGAGGCACGAGGCACGAGGCACGCGGCGAGAGGTGCGAGGCACGGGGCACGCGGCGCCCATTCGCTTATTCGCTTCTCCCATTCGTTGACAGACGAAAGAGGCACGCGGCGAGAGGTGCGAGGCACGGGGCACGCGGCGCCCATTCGCTTATTCGCTTCCCCATTCGTTGACAGACGAAAGAGGCACGAGGCACGAGGCGAGAGGTGCGAGGCACGGGGCACGCGGCGCCCATTCGTTTATTCGCTTCCCCATTCGTTGACCCCATTCGTTCATTCGTTCCCCATTCGTTTATTCGCTTCCCCATTCGTTGACCCATTCGCCTATTCGCTTCCCCCATTCGTTCGCCGCTCCGCCAGCCGCTGGCTCAGCGTCTCAAGCGTCGTTGAGCAGAAGAAGCGGCGATGGCGTTCAAAGCCGAGGCGTTCGTACCAGGCGCGGGCGTGGTCGTTCTCCCACCCAACCTCCAATTCCACGGCGCGGCAGCCATGCGCGTGTGCATAGGGCAGCAGGCTCGCCAGCAGCGCGCGCGCCAGCCCGCGTCCGCGCCACGCCGGTCTGACGTACAACTCGTCGATCAGCAGAAAACGTCCCCCGGCCTCGATCGACAACCCCAGCGACCCGACAATGTACCCGACGATGTCGCCATCAACGGCGGCAACGTGAACCATGCCATACTCCGGGTGATCCAGCAATGTGCGCAAAGCGTCGCGAGTGCGCTGCGGATCGAACGGATCGCCGTCGCTGGTGTGGAGCGCCTCGACCAGCGGCAACAGCGCATCAAGGTCGCCGGAGGTGAAAGGGCGGATAGCAGATGTCAGGTGTTGCATCAATTTTTCGCCAACTGGTAGGGGCAAGGCGCCGCCTTGCCCCACACCGCAGATCAAGCCGCTGCCTTGCCCCACACCGCAGATCAAGTCGCCGCCTTGCCCCACACCGCAGGATCAAGCCGCTGCCTTGCCCCAATTCCCCGAATGCACTATCTCAGCAGCGCCATCACATCAATGGAACTGCTCCTCCTCCGTCGAACCGGCAAGCGCCGTCGTTGAGGACATGCCGCCAGAGATGATGGTGGCCACCTCATCGAAGTAGCCAGTCCCCACTTCATGCTGATGCCGGGTTGCGGTATACCCTTCCTGCTCGGCGGCGAACTCCGCCTGCTGCAACCGCACATAGGCGGTCATTCCTTCGGCGGCGTAGGCTTTAGCAAGTTCGAAGGCGTGGTAATTGATCATGTGCCAGCCAGCCAGCGTGATGAACTGGAACTTGTACCCCATCGCCGCCAGTTCGCGCTGGAACTTCGCGATCGTCGCGTCGTCCAGGTTGCGCTTCCAGTTGAACGATGGCGAGCAGTTGTATGCCAGCATCTTGCCAGGAAACTTCGCGTGGATGCCTTCGGCGAACCGGCGCGCCTCGTCGAGGTCGGGATGTGCCGTTTCGCACCAGATCAGGTCGGCGTACGGCGCATACGCCAGACCGCGGGCAATTGCCGCGTCCAGACCGCTCTTCACGCGGTAGAACCCTTCCGGCGTGCGCTCGCCGGTGATGAAGGGCCGGTCGTACTCATCGGCGTCGGAGAGGAGCAGCGTCGCCGCCTGCGCATCGGTGCGCGCGATCAGCACCGTCGGCACGTCGAGTACATCAGCCGCCAGGCGCGCCGCCGTCAGCGTGCGGATGAACTGCGACGTCGGCACGAGCACCTTGCCGCCCAGGTGACCACACTTCTTTTCAGACGCCAGTTGATCCTCGAAATGGACGCCCGCCGCGCCCGCCTCGATCATCGCCTTCGTCAATTCAAAGGCATGCAGCGGACCGCCAAAGCCCGCCTCAGCGTCGGCGACGATCGGCGCATACCAGTAGATATCGTTCTTCCCTTCCGATGCGTGGATCTGATCGGCGCGCATTAGCGCGTTGTTGATGCGTCGCACAAGCGCCGGGACGCTGTTCGACGGGTAGAGACTCTGGTCCGGGTAGGTCTGTCCCGCCAGGTTCGCATCGGCGGCGACCTGCCAGCCGCTCATGTAGATCGCCTTGAGACCGGCGCGCACCATCTGCGTCGCCTGTGCGCCGGTCAGCGCGCCAAACGTCGCAATATACGGCTCGGTCTGCAACAGGTCCCACAGGCGGCGCGCGCCCACGCTCGCCAGGGTGTACTCCACCTTCAACGTACCACGCAACCGCACCACATCAGCGGCGCTGTAGTCGCGTCGGATGCCCTTCCAGCGCGGGTCGGTCGCCCAGCGCCGTTCCAGTTCGGCGATTTCCTGGTCTCGGTTTAAGCCAGCCATACAACACTCCTTTGTGTGATTCAATCCAGACGGCGATAGCCGGGGATGGTCAGGAACTCCACGAACTCGCGCGACAGCGTCAGTTCGTCGAGCAGTTCAGCCGCCAGCGCAAAGTGGTGGTCGCCGGTGCGCGCTGAGACAAGTGCATGCAACTCTTCGTCACGAATGGTCTTGTACATGGTTTCATCAATGGCGCGGCCGTCGTCCAGGCGGGCATTGTAGCGCACCCACTGCCAGATCTGCGAACGCGCAATTTCAGCCGTCGCTACATCTTCCATCAGGTTGAAAATCGCCACGGCGCCGCGACCTCCCAGCCACGCCTCGATGTACTGCAACGCAACGTTGATGTTGTTGCGCAACCCCGCTTCAGTAATTGTCCCCTGCGGGATCGTCAGCAGATCGGCGGCAGTCACGTGCACCTTTGGCACGTAATGGATCTGATGGTCGCCCTGGTACGCGGTATTGAAGACTTCGAGCACGGTCGGCACCAGGTCAGGGTGCGCCACCCAGGCGCCATCGAATCCCTGCTTTGCCTCGCGTTCCTTATCGGCGCGCACCTGCGCCAGCGCGCGTTCGGTAATCTCCGGCTCACGCCGGTTCGGAATGAACGCCGACATGCCGCCAAGCGCATGGGCGCCGTGTTTATGGCAGGAATAGACCAGGAGTTCCGCCGCTGAGCGCAGGAAGTGCGTCGTCATCGTCACCTGCGCGCGATCCGGGAAGATCCAGTCGCTGCGATGATTGAACGTCTTGATGAAACTATAGATATAATCCCAGCGCCCCAGGTTTAGCCCGCTGCTGTGTTCGCGCAGTTCGTAAAGAATTTCTTCCATCTCAAACGCAGCCAGGATGTGCTCGATCAGCACCGTGGCGCGAATTGTGCCGCGCGGGATGCCAAGCCGCTCCTGTGCAAAGTTGAACACATCGTTCCACAGCCGGGCTTCCAGATGGTTCTGCATCTTCGGCAGGTAGAAGTACGGACCGCTGCCGCGCCGGATCAACTCGTGCGCATTGTGAAAGAAGTAGAGGCCAAAGTCGAAGAACGCGCCAGCCACCGGCTCGCCATCGACGTGGAGGTGCTTCTCGACGAGGTGCCAACCGCGCGGACGAACCGCCAGCGTAGCGATCGTATTGTTCAGGCGGTACTCGCGCCCCTCGGGACTGACGAACGTGATCGTCCGGCGCACGGCATCGCGCAGGTTGAGCTGCCCCTGGACCATATTCTCCCAGGTTGGCGCATTCGCATCTTCAAAGTCAGCCATGAACACCTGCGCGCCGGAGTTCAGCGCGTTGATCACCATACGCCGGTCGGTTGGACCGGTAATCTCCACCCGCCGGTTCGAGAAATCGGCGGGGATCGACGCTACTTTCCAGTCGCCGCCGCGAATCTCAGCCGTCTGGGGTAAAAAATCGGGCATCGCGCCCGCTCTGATGTCTGCCCAGCGCTGGTCGCGCGCCGCGAGCAACGCGCGTCGCCGATGCTCGAACTGACGCGCCAGGGCGGCAACAAAATCAAGCGCTTCAACCGTGAGGATCTCCGACCACTCCGGTCTGGTCGGACCGAGGATTTCGACACGATTCGGTGTGTCCACTGTTTTCCTCCTTGAAACAACCAGGCGCACCCCTTATGTTAGTGACGCCAGTTACAATCTTGCGTCGCGCGGAGGGAGAACACCGGTTCTCGGAGCGACGGTTCCATCAGTATACCCCATGTTGCACTGCATCATGAGGACGATCGGGCGAAAAGGAGGGAAAGAGGGCGTTATAATAAGGAAATTCAATCATTCTATTGGGATTCGCTGTGCTCCGGCGTACACGTTGAACGATGCGCCGCGCAGGAAGCCGATCAGGGTCATGTTGAACTGCTGCGCCAGGGTGACCGCCAGGGTCGAGGGGGCGCCGACTGCCGCAACGACCGGGATGCGCGCCATCAGCGCTTTTTGCAGGATCTCGAAGCCAGCGCGCCCGCTGACCAACAGGATCGCCTGGCTCAATGCGCCAAGACGCCCCTGGAGCAGGTGCGCGCCGATCAATTTATCCACCGCATTATGCCGTCCAATGTCCTCATGCAGATCAAGAAGGGCGCCATCGGTGGCGAACAGCGCAGCGGCGTGCAGCCCGCCGGTTTTCTGGAAGATCGCCTGCGCCTGACGGAGTGCGGCATCGATGCTGGTCAGCACCGGAAGCGAGATGCGCAATCCATCATCATCGGGTAGCGGCGCGCAACCGCGGGTGCGCAGCGCCTCGAGCGACGCTTTGCCGCAGACGCCGCATGATGACGAGATGTAGAACAGGCGTCGGGCGTGAGACAGGTCAGGTTGCGCCCCTGGACGGAGATCAACCGTGATGGTGTTGAAGCGCGACTCTTCATCAATGTCTGGATCGGTGCAGTAGCGGATGGTTGCGATGTCGTTACGTTCACGCACAATGCCTTCATTGAACAAAAAACCGGCGGCCAGTTCGAAGTCTTCCCCCGGCGTGCGCAGGATCGTCGTAAGTGGAATGATGTGCGCGCCATCGGCGCTGTGGAGCGTCAGGCGGATCTCCAGCGGCTCCTCGACAACCAGCGCATCCCGGTCGCGCGTCAACCGCCCGTCGCGCACCCGAATGACAGTGCGCCGTTGCACGTTGGGTTGGGTGAGCATTGCGGTCTCCAGAAAAATGCAATCTCTGAATGTCCGTTAAGGATGCGCATTGGGATTCTCCACTCTCAGCCCCCCACGCGCAGCCACGACGTTCAATCCATCATCAGCCGACACAAAAATGATCGACGGCAGCCCGCTACCCACACAAAGCGAATTGATTTCCAGAGCCGCTGCCAGCTGCACAGCGTCGTAACCGCGCAAGGCATGGGTTTCTGCCACACTCATTGCGCGGGTGATAACTGCATCCGTCAACTCGACAATCTGATATGTACTTGCGAGGTCTGAACGAAAGGCGTTACAGGCAGCCAGAGCATCAGCTTCAACAATGCTTCCTCTGCGCGCTCGACGGATGATGGCAGCAATGATCTCAACGGG
>JANWXL010000523.1 GCA_025055265.1 Roseiflexus sp. | reverse complement strand
GCTTCGTACTCGCGGCGACCTTCCTCGCTCAACGGGTAGTAGACCTGCGGTGATCCGCCCTGCGCCAGTTTCATGCGACTGAACTCTTCCCACTCGGCATGGTGACGCGCCACGCGCACCACTTCGCTCGCCAGTTGCTGCGGGACGACCACTGCGCCATCGTCATCGGCAATGATGATGTCGCCTGGTAATATCAGCACGCCGCCGCACGCCACCGGCACGTTGTATCCCCACGGCATCAATCCCGCCTGGGTCGCATAGTTTGGCGTGAACCCGACTGACCAGAGCGGCACGTCCAGTTCCCGAATGCGCGCCCAATCACGCACACACCCGTCAACGACCATACCTGCGCCGCCACGTCCTTTGAAACAGGTCGTCAACATTTCGCCAACGCAACCGGTCGAAAGATCGCCAAACGCCTGCACTACCAGCACATCGCCCGGCTCGATAGTCTCGAAGACCATCCACAGCGCACTGCTCTTCTCAGCGTGTTCCGGTCCCATCCCGGAAGGGACGTCCTCCCGCTGCGGCATGAACTGAAGCGTCACTGCCGGACCGACGATCCGACGACCGGGAGTGCGTGGCTGCGGACCGCGGAGGAACGTGCGCTGCACCCCCATTTTGTACAGAGTCGCACTTGCCGCTGCGCTGCTTACATCGCGCAACTGATCGACCAGCGCGTGCTCTGGGCGCACAATGCGTCCGTGAACCGGCAGCGTGATGTCGGCAGGGGGCAGGCGATCAACCGTCACAATCTCATCTGAAATCATTCCGTCCTCCTGGTGCGGCAGAGGTCGGCGCCCTGACTGCGCCATTATACCGCCATCTCCATCTCCTCGTCGTAGACGTGCCAGAAGATGCGACAGGCGACGACAAACCCGCACGTCTCGAAGAGATGCTGCGCCAGTGCGTTCCAGCTGCCGACGCTGAGCAGCGCCTGGGTAAGTCCCATTTCACGCATATTCCGCAGCGCCAGCAACAGTATCGCCCGTCCCAGCCCTCGACGCCGATAGGCGGGATGCACGCCGATCAGATCGACCCAGGCGCTGGCGAACCCAAGACGCGCGTTCTCTTCGGCGCAGAGTGAACAGCGGCAGAATGCCGCCAGTGAGCCGTCCAGGGCGACTGCCACCAGGTCGAGACGCGAATCGTAAACCGGGCTGCGCATCCAGTCCACCCGTTCAGCAATTGTTTCAGATGCGGTCGCAAATGCAGTGTGATGAAGTTTGACAAGCGCTGGCGCTTCCGACTCGCCCGCAGCAGGGCGTAGCGTGAACCCGGGAGGAACGGGAGGATCGGCAATTGGAAGATGAAGCCAGCGACGCATACGGATCATGTGCCACTCCTCGCGGCGCAGACCGGTGCGCGCCAGCAATGCTGCACGATACGGGTCGTCGTCGCGCACAGGGACGCAGAGAACGGCGCGCTCGCCATGCTGCTCTGCGCTGGCGCGCGCCTGCGCCGTCGCCCATGCGATTGCCTGCGCTTCAAGCGTCTCGTCGCGAGCGCATGGCAGGGCAAAGTAGAGGAACACGTTGCCTTCCCAGATCATAGCGAATGCTACAGGACGGTCGCGCTCATCAATCCATAATCGGGCATCATCACTGGCGCCAAGGCGGGTGCGGATGTCGTTCACGGGGGGCCAGGGATCGATGCGCTCCTCAGCGCGGCAGGCGAGGATCAGGTCGATAACCGACTGGAGATCGTCGGGATGGCGGTAGGGACGACTGGCAGGCGGCTTCATTGTCGCCTCCTTTCACGAACAGCCCTGTTCAACGCTGCACTGGTGTTTACGTTCAGTATACCTGGTTTTTGGGGATGGCGGGGTGGCAGTTTGTTCATCCGAAGGTAAGAGGCGAGAGGCAAGAGGCGAGAGGGTTGGAGATTGGGAAGGTTACAGGTGGGAAGGTGGGAAGGTTGCAGGTAGAGACGTTGCACTGCAACGTCTCGCAGCGTCGCACATTGCGTGTAAGAGGTGGGAAGGTGGGAAGGTGCAGGTAGAAACGTTGCACTGCAACGTTTCGCAGCATTGCACGTTGTATGCGAGAAGAAGGTGGGAAAGTTGAAGGTGGGTTGCGCATAGGTGAGGTTGCAGTGCCGCGCCCGCAGACCATCACCCAGGCGACGCGCCCGGTGTCGGTGACGGTCATCAGCGGGCGGATCGCTACGCGGTCATCCGTGGGGACGCGGCGCCGCCGCGCCCGCAGACTATCACCCAGGCGACGCGCCCGGCATCGGTGACAGTCATCAGCGAGCGGATCGCCACGCGGTCATCCGTAGGGGCGCGCCGTCGCCGCGCCCACAGATCATCACCCAGGCGGCGCGCCCGGCGTCGGCGACGGTCATCAGCGGGCGGATCGCCACGCGGTCACCCGTGGGGACGCGGCGCCGCCGCGCCCGCAGACTATCACCCAGGCGACGCGCCCGGCATCGGTGACAGTCATCAGCGAGCGGATCGCCACGCGGTCATCCGTAGGGGCGCGCCGTCGCCGCGCCCGTAGACATCCGTGTAGCGCGAGATCGCTGCGGATTACACATTACATCCTGTCAGGTTGAAGATAAGATAGAATGTCCTCTGTGCTCTCTGTGTCTCTGTGGTTCTATCTCCAGCCGCCCGGTTTACGAATCGCCAGCAACACCGACGATACCTCAATCCACACACCTAT
>JANWXL010000501.1 GCA_025055265.1 Roseiflexus sp. | reverse complement strand
CGCATAATCGCTCCCGTCATCGGTAAACAGGCGGCGGTCGAAGTTCTGGCTGAACGCAAACACCTTCGTCCCGGCGAACCCGGCATCGTGCAGCGCAACCATCCCCGCGTCCGCCTGCGCGTCGTAGAATCCGGCAAAACGCACCGGTCGCACGGCGAACAGCCCCACATACCCGTTCCATGCCGACGGACGCGACAGGTCGCGCTGATTGTGGCGGGGCCAACCGACGGTGGCGCGCGGCGGCGGCAGGCTGCGGTCTTCCGTGGCGTGGACGATCATCTGATCGACGGGCACAACGAAACGCGCTGCGGGTCCGACCCGATTGGCGGCAGAGGCGAGCGCAGCATTCATCCACATTTGCACTGGTTGAGGGGCGGAAGACGCATTGCGCGCCGCCAGTTGCGTTCGGAACAGCCCCTCATCGGCGCGCAGCGTGACAACTGCGGTCATGTCTAGTCCGCGCTGACGTTCAGTCGTTGTTATACGCACAGTGACGGCGCCGGTCTGACGTTCGACTGTCATATCCCACGGGAAGGCTTCGAGATAGCCATGCTCTTCGGTAGGCGCCGCCCATTCCAGCCCGCCAGCGCCCAGCCACCAGCCGCGTTGCCCGAACGGCGCCGGTTTGACTACTGGATTCTGGTAGAACGCATTCTGACCGGTAGACTTGATCACTGCGCGGTACAACCGTCCGCCAGGTTCGGGGAGGAAGGTCAGTTCCAGGAAGCGATTTTCGACCACAACGGCGCGATACGTGCGCGGTTGTGGCGAACCGACGCGCGCCAGATCGAGACGCGGATAGGGGTAGATCGGATCGCCAGGATTTGTGGACACAAGCGCCTGATTGTAGTCATAGGTCGGGATCGTCAGAGTCGTCTCACGGACACGCACGCCGGAGAAGGGCGGTGCAGCGTAGCGGAGCGGACGACCGTAACGCCAGAGGAAATAATGCTGCCCGACATTTCCCATCTCAACCTGCCAGCGCGACGGGTTGGCGGGGTTATAGGTCAGCAGGCGGCGCTCGAACGCCTGGAACATCACCGGCATCTCTCTGCCGCCGACGCGGGCAATGGCCCAGTACGGCTCGCTGATCGGATACCCGAAGGCGAAGAGCGCGTCTATTGGAGCTGCCGCCATAAAATCGCGGAAAACGCGCGGCACGTTATGACCGGTCACCAGTTCATAGCGCACAATCGTTGTCGCTGGCAGCGCCAGGTCGGGCCGTTCGCCGAGACCGTCAGGACCGAGCAGCGTGCTGACCCGTGCGCCAATGCGTTGAGGCGCGCGCCCGCCGCCATCGAACGAGACATACGCGGCAAGTTGCGCATACGTCGGCGCCTGCGGATTACCGACCGGATCGCCAGCGACCGGGATGGCGGCGGGCGCGCGCTGCTCAAAGGTCTCGAAGCCGGTCTGGATCCCGCCGGTGATCAACTCGACCACCAGCCGCCCGCCGGTGACGAACCAGGGGGATCGGCGGTCGCCATTCGGGTCGTTCACCTCCATGCGCGCTTTGTCGAAATACTGCACCAGGCGCGCATCACCCGGCGCACCCTGGAAGTATTCGTACCGCATCTCACCTGGAGACGCGCCATACGTCCATGATCGCTGTATCGCGCCGGTCGCAACCGCGCGGTCGGTGCGCGTCCACAGCGTAGCAAAGGCGGAATCGGCGAAACCATCGGGGACGGGGGCGGCTGAGACCGGCGCAGCGGGAATCAGCAGCACGACAGCGATGAGGAGCGCCAGGAGCGGTTTCATAAGCGAAGACTTTCTGCTTTGCGTAGATCAGGGCGTCAATAACGCAATCATGCGATGAGATTATACAGTGGCGCTGCAGGCTGATGGTTTTTGAAATAATTATTCCGCTATCCGCCCACCCGCCCGGCGGTGGATGGACTTTGAATACCGCTCTCTGCCCACCCGCCCGGCGACTGAAGCCGCGGGCTACGGTTGCGAAGCCCGCCTGCGCGGGCTAGACCGGGCGATACCGAAATTATTTCTCAAAAACCATAAATCCTTGCTGAGGTCATGCAAGCCCCTTGCGTTCCTCCCGAGCATGATCAATCACTGAAAGGCAGCCTGGCAGTGCACATCAAGACCAGCATCAGCGACGAGTCGTGGTCAGAGGCGCGCATGCTCGCCTGGGAAACGGCAGTCCGCCAGAAGGAAGAACCGCCGGAAGAGGACGCCTGATGAGCGGATTGCTGGATACAAGCATGGTCGTGCGGTATCTCACCGGACAGCCGCCGGACCTGGCGATGCTGGCTGCACAGATCATCGACAGTGAAGAACATCTGCTCATCACTGATGTCGTTGTTGCAGAAACCGCGTATGTTCTCACGTCAGTGTACGGCGTACCGCGAGAAGCCGTTATCGACACGCTTGTTCTTTTGCTCCAGAAGCGCAACATTTTTCCGTTCGCCCTGCGCAAAGAGACGCTGCTCCAGGCGCTGTTGCTCTGTCGTCCGTCAGGACGCATTTCCTTCGCAGATGCGCTCGTCTGGGCAGCCACCACTGAAACAAAAAACAAACTCGTCTACTCCCTGGACGCACGCTTTCCACGTGATGGCATCGAAGTGCGACGCAGCAGAACATCGTTGCGAGGCTGAGGAACAGGCAGATCAAGACCTCGCCAGATCTCTGCCGGAGGCGATGGCCTGGAACCAGCCGGGGTATTCCGCCTGGAGACGTTCAAACTCGGCGCGCGTATAGACGAAGAGATCAACTCCTGTCGGAAAGCCGACCGGCAAAAAGTCGGCGGCGCGTTCGTGCATGGGCTTATCCGTCGAAGACAGGATCAGGCACAGGTCAACGTCGCTCCCAGGTCTGGGGATGCCGTTCACCCACGAGCCGAACCAGATGATGCGCTCAATCTCCGGATGCGCAGCAAACAGGCGAGCTGCATATTCCCTGACAGCCTGCTCGACGCGCGCTCGATCAATTGATTTGATCACGACAGAACTCAAGGATGGCCTCCGCATATCGAATAGCATCTTCGGCTTCCTTCTGCGTGTAAAAATCAGTCGGCGCGCCAGAGGCAAAACCGTTCGGATACCGGGTAGGGATGTAATGTTTGTCCAGGATACGGCAATGTTCCACCAGTTCGGGCGGCGTCTGGATGTTTGGCGGCAGATTGCCGATCATCACGGTGAGCGCGTGCCCCCACGCCTCCATGCCCAATCGCTGAAACAGGGACTTCAGGGCCTTTTCTGCGGCCTGCTGAGCAGCAAAGCAACTCCATTCATAGTCGCCGTCCGCCAGCGCATTCCGGGCATGGCGCAGGTCCGCCTCAGCCTGTCGAAACCAGTCTGCATACCGGTTGGTCATCGTTCCTGAGCCTTTCGTACAATGTTCAGCACAGGCGCAACTTTTATCACTCTATTCTACTCCGATATTCAGGTCTCCATCCATAACACGTTGCACCTTTGTGTCAACCTTTCTCGAGAGCATCATCATTCCCCCGCACCACCATCATCATCCCCTCTTGTTGCACAATCGGCAGCGCAAAATCAAACACATCCGCCCGTGCGCAGAGGTCCATATCGGCGCGCGAGAGATGGGGATAGGCAGGATCGCCGAAACGCCTGCCAAAGGTCGACTCCCGCACCCGCCGCTCGAACGGCGCCGGATCAGGCGCTCGACCGTGCAGATGCGCTGCAAGATACTCGGCGCACGCAATATCCTCATCACCGTCGCGGTCGGCATAAACGCCGGTGATGAGGAGAGTGACGCGCGGCGGATCGAGGCGGCGCAGCAGGCGTGCGGTGGCGGCGGCGCACACCAGCGATCCGCCAAGCAGCAGAGCGGCATGGCGGGCGACGGCGGCGCCGCGCACGCCGCCAGCCGTGCAGAGCACCACATCCCGACCAGTCAGGCGGACATCCTGAAGGGCGGCGGGCGAATTGCCGAGATCGAACCCTTCGATGGGAAAACCGCCAGGAACGGCGCCAGCCGTCACGGCTGAAGGGAACCGCTGCGCCAGCACGCGGGCTTCGTCGGGGGTCGCTGCAAGCAGAAGTGTGCGGGCGCCAGCGCGAAACAGATAGGCGGCGGTCGTAAACGAGCGCAGTACATCGATGACAACGACCGCCTCATCAGGTGCGGCGCCGCAGTAGGTTTGCAGATCGGCGAGTGCGATCTCCATTGCAATTCAGACGCCACAGATCGTGACATAACCTGTGACGTCTGGAATTGTACCCCCTATATGATGTGGTGGGCAAGAATATACAGGTGATGGCGCTTGCCTGCGTGATCGCGCGCGTGATCGCTAAATGAGCCTTCGATCTTGAACCCCAGGCGCTCGAAGATCGCAATGCCGCTGGTCTGCTCCTGCAAGATCTCGACGATGACCTTTGCCACTCCCAGGTCGCGGGCTGCATCGAAGATCGCCTGCGCCAGCGCAGTGCCCAGCCCGCGGCGACGATAATCCTTGCGCACAATCAGGTGAATATCGCCGACGTGATTCGACCATCCCGGCAACCGCCGGACTGCGCTGTAGCCGACGATCTCGCCATTCTCGGTCACAGCGACGAGCTGGCGCCAGTTTTCCGCAGCATACGCATTGACCAGGCGGTTGATGATGTCGGGGTTGTGCAGATCGGTCTCAATGTAGAGCCAGTCTTCGTCCGGCAGCGAACGACCAAACTGGAGCAACGCTTCGCGATCGTGCTCAGCGAGCGGGCGAATCGTTACCGTCTGGCCGTTGCGCAACGTTGCAGCAATCGGCGCTTCCACGCGCTCAATCATACGATCACCTCCTGTTGTGATACTATGGTTCGCGATCTCCTTCCGGCATCATCCAGTTTCTCGTCGTCCGCTGACGGATAGCATAGCATGCGTGAATGCGGAGTGCTCTTACTTTATCATATCATCCATGCCTGCGCGTGAGCGTCTTCGCCACATCTGGTGAAGAAATGGTTACTCGCCACAAAAACATCCTAACACCACATTGATAACCCTGCCACTACAATGGTACAATAGGAGGTGCGATCCATCCTTGCATACCTGCTGCATCGATGAAGATTGAGGGCTGTTCGGTACGCTGGTTGTCGCTCCGCGATAACAGCCAGCGCGCTGGCAGTTAGGCGCTCGCATGAGTCACCCCAGAGCCGGATGATCTCGATAGGCGGCATCGCTGATGTGATGGCGCAGCTTTGCTATCGCAGACGAAGGAGGAAGCAATGACGGCTAATGGACGCGAGGTGGTGGTGCTGAGCGGTGTGCGCACCGCGATCGGCAATTTCGGCGGCAGCCTCAAAGACCAGCCGCCGAGCGAACTGGCGGCGCAGGTCGTGCGTGAGGCGGTGAAACGCGCAGGCGTTGAGCCAGCGGAGATCGGGCAGGTGGTGTTTGGCAACATCATTCATACGGACGGGCACGATCACTATCTGGCGCGAGTCGCAGGCGTGAAGGGCGGTCTGCCGGTGGACGTTCCGGCGCTGACGCTGAATCGTCTGTGCGGCAGCGGGTTGCAGGCGATTATCTCGGCGGCGCAAACAATTATGCTCGGTGATGCCGACGCTGCCGTCGCCGGAGGCGCCGAGTCAATGAGCCGCAGCCCATACTGGGCGCACGCGATGCGCTGGGGCGCGCGTATGAACGATGTCACCATGGTTGACGTGATGGTCGCTGCGCTGAACGACCCGTTCGATGATGTGCACATGGGCGTGACTGCCGAAAACATCGCGCGCAAATGGGAAATCTCCCGCGAGGACCAGGACGCGCTGGCCGTTGAAAGCCACAAACGCGCAGCAGCAGCGATTGCCGAGGGGCGCTTCAAGGATCAGATCCTCCCAATCGAAATCAAGGTCAAAGGCGGCACCCAACTGTTCGATACCGACGAGAGCGTTCGCCCTGACACGAGCATGGAGAAACTTGCCAAACTACGCCCGGTGTTCCAGAAGGATGGCACCGTCACCGCGGGCAATGCGTCGAGCATCAACGATGCTGCGGCGGCTGTCGTGCTGATGGAGCGCAGCGTCGCCGAGCAGCGCGGCTATAAGCCAATGGGGCGTCTGGTCGGCTACAGTGTGGTCGGCGTCGATCCCAAGTACATGGGCATCGGTCCGGTGCCAGCGGTGCGCAAGGTGCTGGAGCGGACTGGTCTGACAATCAACGACATCGATGTGTTCGAGCTGAACGAGGCGTTTGCTGCCCAGGCGCTGGCAGTGATCCGCGACCTCGAACTGCCGATGGAGAAGGTCAACCCGAATGGAAGCGGCATCTCGCTCGGTCACCCGATCGGTGCAACCGGCACGATTCTGACGGTGAAAGCGCTCTACGAACTGCACCGCACTGGCGGTCGCTATGCATGCGTCACCATGTGCATTGGCGGCGGTCAGGGCATTGCCGCGATCTTCGAGCGGATGTAGGTGAGGCACGAGGCGAGAGGCGAGAGGCAAGAGGGGTTAGCAGTTGCCGGTTGAAGGCAGGAAGGTGGAAGGCGTGGCTGACCTGTGCGGTCGTAGGACTGCCCCCTCCGCTCGCCAGAGCGTCATTTTCGTGCGAACGGATCACGAGGGTGGTGCGCATGCCGACGACCTCAAAGATCTCGGATGCACGTTGAACGCGGGAACGGTGACGGTAGAGGCGTCCCTTGCGGTCGCCTTGAGGTCGAAGGTTGAAGATAGCAAGGCTCCTCAGTAGTTCTGAAGGGGTTAGGGAAAGGGTGAAGAGCATCAGTTCTCAGTTCTGGGTTCTCAGTCCTGGGTTCTCGGTTCTCCTAACCCTTAACCCCTAACCCCTAACCTATACCGCATAATAGCAAGTAAGGAGGTAACAGCATGGGTCGTCTCGAAGGGAAGTACGCAATCGTGACAGGCGCTTCGCGTGGGATTGGGCGCGCCATTGCGCTGGAACTGGCGCGTGAAGGATGCACCGTCGGCGTCAATTATCAGCACAACCAGGCGCTGGCGGAAGAGGTGGCGGCGGAAATCAAATCGATGGGGCGCGAGTGCATGCTGTTGCAGGCCAACGTGGCCGATCCGGTCGAAGCGCGCGCCATGGTTCGGCGATACCTCGACGCCTACGGGCGACTCGATATTATGGTCAATAACGCGGGCATCACGCGTGACCGGTCGTTGCGGAAGATGACCGACGAGGACTGGCTGCAGGTCATTCAGACGAACCTCAACGCCGTCTTCTTCTGCACTACCGCAGCAATGCAACCGATGATCGAACAGCAGTACGGTCGGATCATCAACATCAGCTCGATGAACGGTCAAACCGCTGCCTTCGGTCAGGCGAACTACGGCGCGAGCAAAGGCGGGATCATCGCCTTTACCAAGACTGCCGCGCTCGAACTGGCGAAGTACGGCATTACGGTCAACGTCGTCGCTCCCGGGTTCACGCTCACCGACATGCTTGCCAAAGTTCCCGAGGACGTACAGAATCAGATCAAGGCGCGCATCCCGTTGGGTCGCTTCGGCTTACCGGAGGAAATGGCAAAGGCGGTCGTCTTCCTCGCCGCTGACGGTGATTACATTACTGGGCAGCAGATCAACGTCAATGGCGGGGCGTATATGTAAGGCGAGAGGCGAGAGGCGTCAGGCAATTCGGGCATCTTCTCGTTTCTATTCGCTGACAGTGGAAAGGCAAAAGGCGAGAGGTGCGAAGGTTGCGGGCGCCGGGTGGAAAGGGTTATGGCGAGTAAGACCTATATTCGCCAGGTCTGCTGAGGTATCGTTGTAGGAGGGATAGAGGGAGAGTAGTGAAGAAGAGACGATCACAGCTATGCAAGGCATGCAGACGCAGATAATCCTGGGCTGCTCATAGGGGAAGCGGTAGAGAATGCCGCAAGGTGATCCTTTTCCACCAAAGGGCCTCCCCGGCATTCCCCCCCGCGGCGCGTCTCCGACATCATTCTTTCCTGGTCGTTTTGCTAATGATGTCGGAGACGCTCTCGGCGTAGTCCTTCCAGACGCCCATCATTTCTTTCGCAAAGCGCGCCTGTGTGTTGAGGGCGTCTTCGATGGCCTGCTCAGCAGAGCTGCGAATGCTGCGGCTGTAGTTCCAGTTTTTCAGCACCATTTCGTAAGCCATGTCGGTGCTGACAGCAACCAGTTCGGTCCAGGCTTTGACCGATTTGCCGACCATTTCCTGAGCGCTGCTGTAGGTCCTGCGTACGGTGTCTTCGGCGTTTTTGACAGTCACGGATCTGCTCCTTTCCGAACACAGCGCTTCTGGTCAAAAAATGGTAATATCGAGCATCACTTATATTGAGTATAATACAGTGTATCGTACAACATGCTAATTTCTCGAGTTACGGGCGAGTTCGGCGCTGCTGTGTCTCTTGCGTCAAAGGTACTGCTTCCGCGCCTGGAACCGCCGCCACAACCGGCTCGAATTATCGAGCGCCCACGGATTGACGGGTTGCTCGCCGCAGTCGCCGATTATCCGGTGACCCTCGTTCTCGCGCCGGCTGGCAGCGGTAAAACCGTCGCGCTTACCAGTTTTGCGCGTCATGGCGGATGGCCCACTGCCTGGTGTCGGCTGGATCCCGCAGATACGCCGATGTCGCTGGCATTGCACCTGGCAACGGCGTTTCGCCCGATTACCGGCTTCGACCACGCGCGTTTTGCAGCCGCACATCCGGTTGATGTGCTCGATGGACTGATCAACGCGCTGACAGCGCTGGGGGACGAAACGCTCCTGGTTCTGGACGATCTCCATCATGCTGACCGACGTCCTGAACTGCGCGTGCTGATCGAGCACCTGATCGACCGCCTGCCGCCGCGCCTCCATCTGGTGCTGGTGAGCCGGGAGATGCCAGCGCTCGCTTCCCTGCCGATTATTGCGGCGCGCGGCGAGTTGTATCGCCTGAACCGGGCGCAACTGGCATTCACAGATGCCGAGGCGCGTGATTTCTTTGCGGCATATGGGTTGCCGCCGCATCCGATCGATGCCGATCTCAACGATCTGGCGCGCGGGTGGCCCCTGGCGCTCCGCTTCTTCGCTGCGGCGCGCACCGACTCCACAACGCCGCCCGATCAACCGCCGCCTCTCGATCAATTACTGGAGACCATCGCGCCTCACCTCGATGCGTATCTGGCGCGCGAGGCGCTGGGTGATCTGCCGTTCGACGTGCGCACCTGGGTGCTCGGCACAGCGTTGATGCGCTGGATCGACGAAGAGGCATGCGCTGCGGTTGCTGAACTGGCAGACCTTCACATGACTGTCGAGTTACTGGAACGATGGGAGTTGTTCATCGAAGCTTTGCCCGACGGTCGGCGCGTCTATCAACCGTTGCAGGCTGCCAGTTTTGCGCGCCTGGCAGAGCGCGAGTTGCCTGACTGGCGCGCAATCCACGCGCAGTTGGGACAATACTACGCCGCGCACGGCGACGATCACGGCGCAGCGCACCATTTCCTCGCCGCTGAACGATGGGACGACGCCGCTGCTGCGTTGAGCCGGATGGCGCTCTCCGGCATGTCTGGTCCGCAGGCTGTGGCGCTCCTGGAATGGATTGAACAGATCCCGTCGGTGCATCGCAACAGCGCCATGCTGCTCGAAGCGCGCGCCATCGCTGAACGCCGCCTCGGTCGCTACACGCAGGCGGTGGAACTGTACCGCAAAGCGGAAGAACAGTACCGGGCGCAGGGCGACACGGACGGGCAGGTGCGCGCGTTGCGCGGTCAGGCGGAGGTGTATATCGATACGGTACAACCGGCGCCGGCTGCAGTTCTGCTCAAGCGCGCAATGAAGCTCCTGCCCCGTCATCGCCGCGCTGAGCGCGCAACGATTCTCAGTTTGCAGGCGGAAAACTGGATCAATCGCGGTCGCGCCGATGTGTCGATCCTGATCATCGCAGCCGCGCATCGTGAGGCGTATGGCAAAACGTCGCACACCAACGCCGCTGGCGGCTATCGACGTTCCGCTGTCCTGTCACCCCGGTTGTTGCTGCGCAGCGGCAGGCTGATTGAAGCGCGCCGTCTGCTCGAAGAAGAACTCGGTCTTGAGTCGGGTAGAGCGCGTTCGGAACATACGCTGCACCGCGATCCGCTCCTGTTGCTGGCATTGATTGAGTGTATGCTGGGCAATGGCGCACGTGCGCTGGCGCTCGCACAACGCGGGTTGCTCGAAGCGCAACGCGGCGACTCACCGCTGACCGAGGCGATTGCCTATATGCGCCTTGGTCACGCCTGCCTTGTGACGGCGTCGAGCGATGAGATGGCGCGCAACCACTACCGCGCTGCACTCGAGATCATTGAAGCGGTCGGCGTTCC
This sequence comes from Roseiflexus sp., assembly GCA_025055265.1. GTDB lineage: Bacteria > Chloroflexota > Chloroflexia > Chloroflexales > Roseiflexaceae > Roseiflexus. The sequence continues at coordinate 4,250 of JANWXL010000501.1, read as the reverse complement.
GCGCACGCGCGCGGAGGTGATGCTGGGGCTGACATTGCTGGAGGGGCACGCTGGTAACCTCGCCGCCGCCGAAGCATATGCTCGCGATGGGCTGGACCGCGCGTTAGAGGCTGGTGATGAGTGGACGGCTGCGCTCATCTGGCTGGCGCTTGGCAGCGTCGCCGCCGCCGCTGACGATCCGCGCGCGCTGGAGTGGCTTGGCGAAGCATATCAGCGATTCGTGCTCGGCGACGATCAGTATGGTCAGACGGTCGCATTGCTCTGGGAAGCGCACGTTCATCTGCAGTCCGGCAATGAGGCGGAAGCCGATCGGAAACTGGCGCGTCTGTTTGAACTGGTCGGCGCACATGGGTTCGATGGCGTATTGACCACACGCACACTGTTCGGTCCTCATGATCTGGCGATCCTGGTTCCGCTGCTCCTTCGCGGTCGGGCGTTGCGCGGCGCGGCGCAGCGTCAGGCGGCGGTAGCGCACCGCCTGTTGCGCCAGGGTTTCCCGTCGATCGCCGCCGATGACGCCGTCGATACCTACCATCCCGGTTATACGCTGCGGGTCTACATGCTGGGGCGCTTCCGCATCTTCCGCGGTGCGCACGAAATCCAGGCGCGTGAATGGCAGCGCGAGAAAGCGCGTCAGTTACTGCAACTGTTGCTGACGTACCGCGGCATGTGGTTGCAGCGCGAACAGATCTGCGCCTGGCTCTGGCCCGATAGCGAACCGGCAGCAGCCGAACGGCAGTTCAAGGTGACGCTCAATGCGCTCAACAATGTGCTGGAGCCGCGCCGACCGCCGCGCGTGGCGCCGTTTTTCATCCGGCGCCAGGGGCTGGCGTACAGTTTTGCGCCGTCGTATGGGTGCTGGATCGACGTGGACGAGTTCGAACTGCGCACGGCCGGAGCGCCAGGACGCGACCCGGAGGTCGAAATCCGTAGCCGCCGCACGGCGTTCCAGTTGTACCGCGGCGACTATCTTGCCGAGGCGCTGTATGACCCCTGGACGCTTGAAGAACGTGAGCGCCTGCTGGCGCGTCATCTGGCGTCAACGGCGACCCTTGCCAGATTACTGGTCGATCGCGGCGAATTTGACGAAGCCATCGATCTGTGCGAACACATCATTCGCCGTGACCGCGCCTACGAGGAGGCGTACCAGACCCTCATGCGCGCCTATGCCCGCGCAGGAAGTCGCTCCCAGGCGCTGCGCGCCTATGCGCGTTGTGTTCAGGCGCTGCAGGACGAACTGGGCATAGAACCGCTCCCGGAGACGACTGAACTCTGTGAGCGGATCAAGCGGAACGAGGTGGTGTAGCGCGCGTCACCGTGTGCTCCAGCAGCTTAACAGCAGCATAGATCGCGTCAATGTGCGGCGTCGGCACATCCACCAGCCTGCCAAGCTCGGCGACCGCTCCCACCAGTGCATCCACTTCCGTTGCTCTGCCCGCCTCAATGTCCTGAAGCATCGAAGTTTTATGCGCCCCAACCTGTTCGGCGCCAGCGATGCGCTGATCGATGGTGATGCCGAACGTAATGCCAAGGCGTTCGGCGACTGCCTGTCCTTCTTCCATCATGGCGACGATCAACGCACGCGCCTGCGGATGGCGGCAGATCTCGATCAGTGTAGCGCGTGTCAGCGCGCTGACCGGGTTGAACGCCAGGTTGCCCCACAGTTTGATCCAGATGTCGGTGCGGATACGCGGGCGCACCGGCGCTTTCAGTCCAGCGCGCGTCAGTATCTGCGAAAGGCGCTGCACTCGCTCGCTGCGCGACCCGTCGAGTTCGCCGAGCGTAAACCGATCGCCCTCGATATGGCGAACGACCCCCGGCGCTTCCAGCTCGGTCGCCGGGTAGACAACGCACCCGATGATGCGTTCGGTCTCGATATTTGCGGCGATAATGCCATCAGGATCGACCGACTCGATGCGCCGTCCCTCGAACGGTCCGCCATGCCGCTGGAAGTACCACCAGGGAATGCCGTTCTGCGCCGGAACGACGATCGTTTCATCGTGAAACAATGGGCGGAGCATGGGCGCGACCGCTGGCAACTGATGCGCTTTGACGGCGACAATCACGACATCGTGCGCGCCGGCGACCGATGGGTCGTCGGTTGCCAGCGCGGGATGGGCGACCAGCATCGTGCCATCGGTCTCGATCAGTGTCACACCGCGTTCGCGGATGGCAGCCAGATTCGCACCGCGCGCAATCAGCGTCACCTGTTCACCCGCGTGCGCCAGCCGCGCACCCAGGTAGCCGCCGATTGAACCTGCGCCAAAGATGCAGATCTTCATTGCGACCTCTCCGATGAGTCATCGGTCAGCCCCAGCAGTTTCGCCATGTTGATCCGCTGCACTTTTCCGGTTGCGCCGCGTGGGATCTCCGGCAGAATGTGGATGACGCGCGGCACTTTGAAGTCCGCCAGAAATGCGGCGCAGTGCTCGCGCAGTTCACGTTCAGTCGCTTCGGCGCGCAGCACCACGGCAGCGTGCACTTCTTCGCCGAGCGTTCGATGCGGTGCAGCGAACGCGACCGCCTCCGCCACCGCCGGGTGCCGGAGCAGCACATCGTCGATTTCGAGCGGCGAGATCTTTTCGCCGCCACGGTTGATCAATTCCTTGAGACGACCTGTCAGCCACAGATACCCCTGCTCATCGATCCGCCCCTGATCGCCGGTGCGGAACCAGCCGTTTACGAATGCGGCAGCGGTGGCTTCCGGGTTATTCTCGTAACCGTCGAACACATTCGGACCGCGCACTGCGACTTCGCCGCGTTCGCCGCGCGGCAGTTCAGCGCCGTTTTCGTCGAGAATTGTCACTTCTACGCCGAAGCCATACCCGACGGAACCGGCGTAGTGTGGCAGCGGCGGCAGCGGATTGGTCGTCATCTGGTGGCTTGCTTCGGTCATGCCGTAGGACTCGATCACCGGCGCCTGGAATGTCGCTTCGAGCTGTTCGAGAACAACCGGCGGCAGCGGAGCGCTGCTGGAACGGATGAAGCGCAACGGCACGGCGCGAATTGCGGGCATCTGGCGCTCAGCGCGCGCCAGCAACATCTGGTGCATCGTCGGCACCGCCGAGAACCACGTCGGGCGGAACGCCGTCAGCCAGCCCCAGAAGCGCATAGCGTCGAAACCGGGGGGGATGACGACCGACCCGCCGGAGGCGAGCGGCGCGAGCAGCGTGGCAACGATGCCGTGGATGTGGAAGAGCGGCATCACACACATTGCCCGATCATCAGGCGTCAACCGATAAGCGCCGACAATGTTGCGCGCCGAGGCGACCAGATTGCGCTGACGCAGCGGCACGCGCTTGGGGCGGCTGGTCGTGCCGCTGGTATGAAGAATCAGCGCCACGTCATCGGGCTGTGGCAGCGTCAACGGCTGCCGCGGGCGCGCGCCGCGTTCAGGCGTCAGGTCGAGTGTGCCATCGGCGCGGAGCGATGCAACCACCACAGTCATGGCGGACGACGCGGCGGCGCGCGCCGCTTCCATCCCTTCCGGCGGCACGATCAGCGTGGAGGCGCGGGTGTCTTCAAAGTAGAAAGCGAACTCGTCCTGGCGATACTTCGGATTAAGCGGCGCGGCAGTTGCACACGTCGCCGCCGCCAGGAAACTCAACGCCATCGCCGGACCATTGCCGAGCGCGATTGCCACCCGTTCGCCGCGCGCCACTCCGAGCGCAGCGAGGCGTTCCGCCAGTTCCACCACATGCTCACGCAACCGGGCGAATCGCAGCGGCGGCGTCTCCGGCGCCAGCAGCGCTGGCGCGTCAGGCTCGCCAATGTTCAGAAGATCCAGTAACGTAGACACTGATTATCCCTGCTGTCAACGAATAGGAAGCGAATAAGCGAATGCTGGCGAATGAGCGAATGCGCCGCGTCCCGCACGCCTCTCGCCTCGCGCCTCGCGCTTCTTGCCTCGCGCCTCGTGCTTCGCGCCCCTCGTCCCTCGCCTCGCGCCTCGCACGGTCAACGAATGGGGAAGCGAATAAACGAATGGGAGCGAATAAACGAAAGGAACTTCCGCCTGTAACCCTCGCGCCTCTCACCTCTCGTTCCGTTCCGCACGCAAAGGGGCAGCAGCGTCGAACCCCTAACCCCTAACCCCTAACCCCTAACCCCTAACCCCTAACTCCTCGGCTTCGCATTCCCAAACACCGGTTTCGGTCCGCCCGACGGCGCCGCCCAGCGTGCGGCATTGGCGATCACCCGGCGCACATTCGGATCGCGGTAGGTCGGGTAGGACTCGTGACCGGGGCGGA
>JANWXL010000476.1 GCA_025055265.1 Roseiflexus sp. | reverse complement strand
TCCCTCGCTGGGAACGCTCGTCGAGTATAGCGAACCCTACGGCTTCGGCGTGCGAGTCGACAGCGGCGTGCATAAAGGGTATACTATCCCGCAACATTATGACTCGCTGATCGCCAAGCTGATCTGCTGGGGGGACGACCGTGCCGAGACGATTGCGCGTATGCGCCGTGCGCTGACGGATTATCGGATCGTCGGCGTGGCGCATACCATTCCATTCCATCTCCTGACCATGTCACATCCGGTGTTCCAGGAAGGCAAGGCGACGATCAACTTTATTCAGCAGCATCTTGCCGATCAATTAAGTACGTTGAGTCACGGTCCTTTGAGCCCGGTGTCAGCCAGCGCAGTGACCAGCGGACCGGCGCGCATCTTTGAGGTTGAAGTCAATGGGCGGCTCTTTACGGTTCGGGTAGCGGAAGCCGAGACGCGCGCAGAGCGGACGGAACGGCGCGCCCGGCAAGCGGGCGACCGCGCTGCGCATCGCGCACTCCACCCCGTTGCCGACGGAGTCGCCAGCTCATTGCAGGGGACGGTCTCGGCAGTGCTGGTGACGCCTGGTCAGCCGGTAGAAGCGGGTCAGGTGGTATTCGTGATCGAAGCCATGAAGATGGAGAACGAAATCGCCGCGCCGCGCAAAGGGGTCATCGGCGAGGTGCGCGTGCAGGTCGGGCAGACCGTCGAGCCTGGCACGGTGCTGGCGACCTATCGCGCCGCCGGAGAAGTCGCGGCATAAACATTGTGAGAGGTCTATGGGTGCGCCAGAACTCTTCGTTGCCAGCGTGACGCCATTCACGTCGCCGTCGGGCGCTGTCGATCATGCGTTTATCATCAGGCATCTGCGCTGGCTGGAAGCCCAGGGGGTTGATGGCGTCGTACCCTGTGGCACAACCGGTGAAGGGCAGTCGTTGAGCGTTGCCGAGCGGATGGCAATCTTCGATACGGTGATGCAGCACCGCGGACGACTGCGGGTGTTCGCGGGAACCGGCTGCGCCGCGTTGAGCGATACGATTGCATTGACGCGCTATGCGATCGAGCGCGGCGCTGATGCTGCGCTGGTATTGCCGCCGTTCTACTTCAAAGATCTGAGCGACGCCGGCCTGATCGGATACTATCGCGCTCTGTGCAATGCCCTGCCCTCTGGCGCACGCCTGATCCTGTATCACATCCCGCCGATGAGCCAGGTTCCCATCACTCCCGCCGTGATCGAAGGTCTCTACCAGAGCCATCCGCACATGGTCTACGGCTTGAAGGATAGCGGCGGCGACCCTGCCTATCTGGCGATGCTGACACAGCGGTTTCCTGCGTTGCGGGTATATGTTGGAAGCGCGGCGCTGCTGGCGCAGGCGCTCCGCGACGGCGCTGCAGGCGGAATCTTTGCACTGAGCAACGTCTTCCCACGCGAGATGCGCGCCGTTATGACCGCACATCTGACCGGCGGCGATGTGGAGTCCGCTCAGCGGCGGGTGACGGCGCTCAGTCAGGCGCTGAAGCCGTATGGCAACCCGCCAGCGATCAAGGCGCTGCTGGCGCGTCTCGCCGATCTGCCGCATGCCTCGTCGCGCTTTCCGCTTGTCGATCTGACTTCCGACGAGGCGGCGGCGCTCTGGGCGGCAGTGCAGCAGGTCGAAGCGACGCAGGTTCAGTCATGAATTGACAGGAATTGCCGCATCGCTGCGGGTTGATGGAATTGGAGCCGCCAGTCCGGTATCGCCCGGCGCAGCCGCCTGCTCGGGCTGTACAACTGTCGCCCGCAACCAGGAAACTCGTCCGGTAAACCTGTGCTGTCAGGCTGCGCGCCTTCTGAGCGCCCGGCGGTTGATGGTTTTTGAAAATTATTCCGCATCTGCCCCGCTCGCCCGGCGCCTGAAGTCGCGGGCTACGGTTGCGAAGCCCGCCTGCGCGGGCTTATCTGGGCGACACCGGATTATTTTCTCAAACTCCAAAAGCCGCAGGCTACGGGAAGCGAAGCCTGCTTTCGCAGGCTTTACCGGATTTAATTCTTTGATGTTCATCAGCCCTCGCTCAGGACGTGGAAGCCCCGAAGGGGCTTTCATGACCTCAGCAAGGGCTTCAGCCCAAGCGCCTTAATCTTCATCAGCCGCCGGGCAGGTGAGTAGACGGCAGCCCACGTATTCGGAGTTGTCCAGCCTCACGGTTTCGGCGCTGGCGTTCCGACGACGGTATGGTAAATCGACTCGATCTGGCGCGCTGCACGTTCCCAGGAGAGATCGCGCACCGCGCGCTCGCGCACGCGCCGGCCCAACTCCCGCGCCCATTCCGGCTGATCAAGCGCCAGTTCGATCTTCGCTGCCAGGTCTTCGACGCTGCCGTAGGCGGCGTAGATGCCGCAATCTCCTAAAAATTCGCGCGCTACCGGCGTATCGAAGGCGACCACTGGCAACCCCATCGCCATATAGTTCCCAATCTTGCCGTTTCCTTCCGTCCGGCTCATTTTTGGCGCGACCGCCACCTCGCCGAGCGCCAGGTAGGCGTGCAGGTCGCGGTAGAAGATGCGTCCTGGCAGGGTCACATGACTTCCCACACCGAGCGACTCAGCGTAGGCGCGGTAACTGGCCGGGTCGGGGTGCCCCATAAT
>JANWXL010000427.1 GCA_025055265.1 Roseiflexus sp. | reverse complement strand
CGATCCGAACGCCTGGGCGAGGTCTGGCTGGTCTATGATACCAACCGGATCATCGAAGGACCGCTTGCGGGGCGGACGCTGGCGCAGGCGACGCGCGACTACGGCGCAGCGCTGGTTGGCGAGCGCACGATGGCGCGATATGGCGCCGATTTCCCGTTACTCGCCAAGTTCATCGACGCAGCAGATCGCCTGTCGATCCAGGTGCATCCTGATGACTCATACGCGCACACACACGAAGCTGCCACCGGCTTCCACGGCAAAACCGAGGCGTGGCACATTCTGCGCGCCGCGCCAGGCGCCGATGTGGTGCACGGTCTGGCGCGCCCAAGCAGCCGCGACGAACTCGCTGCTGCGATTGCTGCTGGCGCGCTCGAACCGTTGCTGCGGCGGCTGCCTGTAGCGGCTGGTGATACGGTGTTCGTCCCGGCAGGGACGCTGCACGCGATCAATGCCGGGATTGTGCTGTTCGAGATCCAGCAGAAATCGGATCTGACCTATCGCGTCTACGATTATGGTCGGGTCGATGCGGCAACTGGAAAACCACGCGAGTTGCACATCGAGAAAGCGCTTGATGTGACCGATTACGCGCCTGCTCAACGCGGAGTCATACCGCCGCTGCCGCTGGAGACGGGGCGCGATCTGCTGGTGGCATGCCGGTCCTTCGCGCTTGAACGCCTGACGCTCACCGGCGCCGTCGAATGCGTCGTCGATCCAGCAACGTTCGAGATTCTGACAGTCATCGACGACGCGGCGATGCTGCAATGGGGCGCTGGAGAGCGTGAGTTGCGACGCGGCGAGGCGGTCGTGATCCCGGCATGCCTTGGGTCGTATGCTCTGGCGCCAGCCGGGAAGACGCGGGTTCTGCGCGCATACGCGCCGGACCCGGATGCGCTGCGGCGCGAATTCGCCCGACGCGGCGTGGACGCAGCGCGGGTGGCGGAGACGGTCATTGAAATGTGAGGGACGAGGCGAGAGGCAAGAGGCGAGAGGCGAGAGGCAAGGAGGCGAGAGGCAAGGAGGCGAGAGGCGTGCATTCGCTCATTCGTTTCCATTCGTTTATTCGCTTTCCTATTCGTTGACCGCAAAGAGGCGAGAGGCGAGAGGCGTGCATTCGCTCATTCGTTTCCATTCGTTTATTCGCTTCCCTATTCGTTGACCGCAAAGAGATGCTGGTCGAAGATTTCATCAATCGAAAGAAACCGTCCTGGGAGCGCCTGAGCGCCATTGTGGAGCGTTCGCGGCGCGGCGGGCTGGCGTCGTTGGAGGATGAGGAGATTACTGAGCTAGGGCGACTGTACCGCAGCGCAACTTCGGATCTGGCTGTGGCGCGGCGTGATTTTCCCAATCATCGGGTCGTAGATTATCTCAACGGTCTGGTCGCGCGCGCGCACGCCGAGGTGTATCAGCGTCGCGCGGACCGCAGCAGCGGGCTGGTGCGCTACTTCGCCGTCGATCTGCCGCGCACCTTCCGCGAGACGTGGCCCTACACGCTGGCGTCGCTGCTCATGTTTCTAATCCCGGCGCTGATCGGCTTCTTTGTCGCTCTGAACGATCCGGCCGCCGGTTCACTGCTGGTTCCAGGAGTGGACAGCGTCATCAGCGACATTCGCGCCGGACGCGAGTGGTGGAAGGTGATCAACGACGAGGGACGGTCGGCATCGGCGGCGCTGATTGCCACAAACAACATTCGCGTAGCAATCCTGGCATTTGCTGGCGGTGTGCTGCTTGGCGCGCTGACGCTGCTCGTCCTGGCGCAGAATGGGCTGCTGCTCGGCGTTGTAGCAGGTGCGGCGCAGGCATATGGGTTCAGCGGCAACCTGTGGGGATTCGTGGCTGCGCATGGCGTCATCGAACTGAGTGTTATCATCATCGCTGGAGGAGCGGGACTGCAACTCGGGTGGGCTGTGGCGCGTCCGGGGCTGCTCTCCCGGCGTGCCGCGCTGGCGCTGGCAGCGCGGCGCGCGGTTCGCCTCCTCCTTGGCTGCGCGTTGCTGCTCATCGTCGCGGGAGTGATCGAGGGATTCATCTCACCGTCTGATCTGCCGCTGGCGATCAAGTTTGGAGTTGCCTTCCTCAGCGGCGTCGCGCTGTACGCCTATCTCCTGCTGGCGGGACGAGAGCGCAAAAAGGATCGTGGCATTTCTCGAAAAGGTTGATGCGAAGCCGCCAGGTCGCAAAGCCTCGCCATCGATAGATAACCCTTGCGCCAGCCTTTCCACGAAACCTCTAGAGTCCGCCGTTCTTCCGTCTGCTCGTTTCCTCCATCAACGCCAGGCGCACGCCGGTTTGCAATGTGCCGGTGGTGCGGATGCCCTCCAGGCTCACGCCGAGCTGCACCAGCGTCTGCGCCACCTGCGGCTTGATGCCGGTCAGCACCACTTGCGCGCTGAGCAGTCGCACCGCCTGCGCCGCGCGCACCAGCGCGTTGGCGACCTGCGTATCGACCACCTGCACCCCGGTGATGTCCACAATCGCCATTTCGGCGCGATGCTCGGCGACCCCTTCGAGCAGCGTCTCGATAATCTGCTGCGCCCGCGCGCTGTTGATCGCGCCGACGAGCGGCATGATCACCGCCGTCTCACTGATAGGAATGAGCGGCGTCGAGAGCTCACGAATGGCGACGCGCTGCGCCTCGATCACCTGCTGCTGCAGGGCGAAGCGCTCCTCCTCGGCGCGCTTCTGTGCGCTGATGTCGCGCAGAAAGCCAATAATCTGAAGTCTGTCGTGCGGCGACATCTGGACATACATCGTTGCAGCCACTGGCACGATACTCCCGTCCTTACGGCGGATGCGCACCTCAAGGAATGCGGGCTTGCCTTTCGCCAGTTGTGCCAGCGTCGCCTGCGCAGCCTGGCGATCCTCATCAAGAATATAGTCGAAGCCGTTCATTCCGAGCAGAGCGTCGCCGTAGCCGGTCAGGGTCTTGTAGGCGGCGTTGGCGTAGATGATGTCGCCTTTGAAGTCGGCGACGCCGATGGCATCGGGAGCGTTTTCGACAAGCGCCTCGAAGAGGCGCAGACGCTCCTCGCGCTGCAATTCGGCAGTGAGGTCCTCGAACATGCCGGTCATGGCGACGGGATGCCCGTCATCGTCGCGGATGACAAAGGCGTTGACTCGCGCCGGGATCGCGCGCCCGTTCTTGTGGCGCAGACGGACCGTGCCGCGCCAGACGCCAGTGAGCAGGACTTCCTGAATGTTTGCCTGCAATGTCGGTAGATCCTCCTCGAAGTGAAGCATCATCATTGGGGCGCCGACCAGGGAGTCGTAACCAGTCAATGCAGAGAATGCCGGATTGGCATACGTGATGACGCCATCAAGACCGACAATGCCGATGGCTTGTGGCGCCGTCTCGACCAGGGTGCGAAAGCTGCGAAACTCGTCGATTGTGGCGCGGTTTGTTGCGGACGCGGCGCTGCCGTTGTGGGAAACAAGGCGTGCTTCAAGCTCGCTGATACGCTGACGCAATGCAGCGTTTTCAGCTTCAAGCGCGGCGATGTTTCCGTTCGTCGTGGACATTTCGATGTGCTCCTTACATCATGGTAGGACGAATCTTCATTTGGATGATAGACACAATGGCGTACCAGGGCATTACCAGAGAAGCGGGTGAAAGGTGGAAGATGGGAAGGTGAAAGGTGTTGGGGCGCTCTTTGTGGGCGCTTTCTTCGCGTCCCTTCGCGTCCTTTGTGGATCGAGTTCGCATCGTGGGTTATCCACGATGCGCACGAAGGTTAGGAGAGTGGAAGGTATTTGCATTGCTCCTTGCGAACGCCCGCTTCGTGCTCCTTCGTGTCCTTTGTGGATCAAAAACGGCGCTTCTAGAGCACCGCTGCCAGGTCGTTGCACAGGCGGATCAGGCGCTGGCGCTGCGGTTCGGCGAGGGTATGGATCGCGGGACGCACCCGGTGTTCGAGGATGCGCTTCGCCTCGTCGTTGCGCTGCGCGTCGATGGCGGCGCGCACCGCGTCTATCTGCTGCGCCAGTGCAGACGGCGCCTTTCCTTCGTCGATCAGCGGACGCAGCGAGTCATCGAGCGCCTGGCACAATTCCCACGGTCGCCACAGACCCAGAGTGCGTTCGTTGAACCCGTAGCCGGTCACCGGCTTGCCCGCCATCGTTCCTTCCAGGCGGGTTGGTCCGGTGAGGTAATCGACCGGCATGCGGTGGGCAGGAGCAGGCGCGAGCGGCGTACTGGTCACAACCAGGTCGAGCGATGGCACATGCAATCGGTAGGCGTCGAGGAAATAGCGTGTGTCGCCGCGCACGCCGAAGAGACGCTGGATTGGCGCGTAGAGCGGTGTGACATATCCTTCGTCGCGGCAGTAACTGATCGGTTCGACGCGATACTCGTCGGTGAATGATGCGCGTCCCGTCGGGTCAGTGATCGTCAGCCCGCTGAACGGGATCTCACGGTTGCGCTCATGACGTGCAAAGTGCCGCCACAGGCTGAGTTCCCAGCCGTTGTCGAACGACATCTGCGCCCAGTGGTGGCTGTAGCGGTCCGCCAGGATGCCAGAGTACGCGCCGACATACTCCGGGAACCATTGCCGGTCGAGCCAGCCGATGTCGCCCTCCACTGCCTCTTCCACGCCGCGCCACCGAATTGACCCGCGATAGTGCAGACTCTGGAAGTAGGACCGGGTATTCGGTTGCCCCATGACAGTGATAGCGCCATTGTGGACTGAGCCGCCGACCGGCTGCGGCGGCTTGACGGCATCGACGATCAGATCGAGCATCAGCGGATCGCCGTGACTGTCGTGCCCGGCTACGTCGAGGGTATACCCGAATGGCACAGGTGCGCCAGACGCATCGTAGCGCGCCCAGAAGCGGCTGTTCCAGCAGGGTGAACGCCAGGCGACGCCGAGGTGACCACGCGTGATCGTCAGGCGCTTGCGAAACCAGCGTTTCGGCGGCAGGTCGTATGATGCGAATGTGGTATAGCCGCCGCTGGCAAGGTCGAACAGTGCGCCGAGGTGCATGTCGATGCCGGAGGCGCTCGACAAACCGGAGAGGCGGGCAAAGATGACGAAGAAGGCGTAGCGTTTCCCGGTCTCTTTGCCCTGCACGAAGCCTGAGGCGTAATACGTGTCGCTTGCCATGCCCTGGTACCCTTCCGCCTGCGGGAAGAGCAGTTGCGGATCGTCGGGGACGAGGAGGTAGGGGTAGGCGCGCCACGAGTGCGGTTGAGCAGCAGCGTTGACTGTCGCTGGACCAGACCGGTTTTCACGTTCACTTGTCACGGTTCGCGCTCCTTGCTCAAGACGGCATGAACATCAGGCAACAGGTGTTCAGCGTAAATCACGCGCCGTGTGCGCGTTTCGCAGCGCAGAATGAGCGAATTGGTCTCGGCGCGGTCACGCTGGTAGCGCACGCCATGGAGCAGCAGTCCATCGGTAATGCCGGTGGCGACAAAGAAGACCTCGTTGGTGGCTACCATATCGTCGCAGGTCAGCACCCGACGCATATCGAGTCCGCGCTCTTCGATTACCTGGCGCTCGGCGTCGCTCTGCGGCGCGAGGCGGGCAAGCATCGCGCCGCCAAGCGATCGTACCGCGCATGCAGCAATGATGCCCTCAGCGGCGCCGCCGATCCCCATGAGCACATCGACCGGACCGCCAGGCATGGCAGCGAGCACCGCGCCCGCAATATCACCATCGTCCGCCAGCATGACGCGTGCGCCAGCCGCGCGAATTTCGTTCACGAGATCGACATGGCGCGGTCGGTCGAGCACGAAGACGACCAGATCGCGGATTTCTTTGCCAAGCGTGCGCGCAATCAGCGCCAGCGTCCATCCGGCAGGCGCGCCAAGGCATTCCGGTACGAGCGCGTGTGCCGTTTCTCGGCTGACGACCAGTTTTTCCATATATGCGGCTGGCGCGGGCGACCAGAGGGCGCCGCGCGGCGCCACTGCCGCAACCGAGATAGCGCCAGATCGTCCCTGCACCAGCAGTCGTAAGCCATCGACCGGATCGACGACGACATCGACCGGCGGGCCGCCACGCCCGACGCGCCGACCGCTGATCAGACCAGATGGCGTCTTCAGGCGCCCTTCCTCGCCGACGACAATACATCCATCGAAGTCGAGCAGGTCGAGCGTGGTCGCCATTGCCTGTTCGGCAGCGGCATTGGCTTCATCGCGCTGACCGAGCCCCATCCAGCGTCCGGCGCTGATGGCGGCGGCTTCGGTCGCCCGCACGAGATCAAGTCCGGTGTTGCGACTGAGGTGCACGCTGGCGCCTCCCTGTTTACCTTGCATCCTGCGTCTGAAACGTCAACGCCACCATCTGGTGCCCGTCGATACGCGGCACAGTCAGACGGACGGTGTGACCGGTTTGCTCAAAGTTGAGCGACTGGCTTTCCGGTTCACATGATACACGCGCAACGACAGCAGGGACGCGCAACGTGAGCGTGACATCGAAGAGCGGAATGACATCGTCAATCAAGTCGATCGCGTGACTGGCGCGGATCGGAATGTAGTGCAGCAGATGGACGATCCAGCGCATGGGGTCACGCTGTTCATTGATAGTGACGATCAACGTGCCCGGACCGTTATGGCGCACCAGGCGTTCGGGCAATAGCATGTCGATAGCGTTGCACACCAGCGTCTTGCACCAGCGCGGTCCGTTGTCGTAGTACTGGCTGAAGATCGGATGGGCGAAGTAGATCACACTGTTCTGGCGCAGAATGACCGGATACCCTTCAACGCCAGCCGATGGCGTGTGACGGTGGGAGCAATAGTGACGCCAGGTGCGATTGAAATAAGGGAGGGTCGCGCGCGCGAGCGTCTCGGCGCGTTCGCCAGCCTGAATGTGAACGGCTCTCCGATACATCACATGCTCGGTTTCGGGCAATCCCGCGCCGATAGCGCCGCGTGGAACAATAAAATCGGGAGAGTACGGCGCTTCGCCCAGGTAGCGGGCGTCGCATCCGGGCAACACAAACGCACGACCATCAGGGTCGAGCGCCGCCTCAAAGGCTGCCAGGATCGCCCCGTTCTGCGCCAGGTAGTCGCGCAGTTTTTCTGCGAACGCTGCGGATATTCTGACCGTATCCGGCAGGATCAGCAACCGGTAGCGGGTCAGATCGGCAGACGTATCGATCACATCGAACTGGAAGCCGGACTCCTGCAACATCCGCATCGCGCCGACGTCGGCTGGCGGGGTGCGTTCATCGGTGAACTCGCCCGATGAGAGCAGCGCCATCTCGACAACCGGGCGCGCATCGCGACACCAGGGTTCTTTTGCCTCAACCTGGCGATAGATGTGTCCAATCAGGTCGTAAGTCGTCTCGCAGATCGCGCCAGAAGGATGCAACTGGTCGCCGATGCAGCACTTCCCGCCCAACGCCAGCATCTGGAAGCATTCAAACTCCAGCGCAGCGCGATTTTTGAACGAATGAAAATCACCCCATTGCGTGTGGAACTTACCGGTCATTCCCAGCCACTCTTTGCCCAGGGTGCGGGTGTAGCGCGCTGTGAGCGGGAAGTGGGCATATCCCCACTCACCGCTTGGCAGCGACTCGATCTCCAGGTGCGTGTAGGCATCCAGCGTCGGGCGGATGCGCGGGCTGATATGACCGCTGTTGAAGAAGAGAGAACACGTGGGGTCCAGGCGACGCACAAAATCCGCCATCTCTCGTTTGAACCGGTCGATGACCGTGTGAGCGTAAGCGGAACGCTGCGCGGGATCAGCAGGATCGAGACCTTCTTCCAGCATGGCGGTGCGCGTCCAGACCGATGAGTCATCAACCGGCGTCACGATGTCGAACCAGAGTCCATCGACCGGCAGGATCTCGAAGATCTCTTCCACGTGCGCCTTGAGAAAATCCAGGTAAGGCGAATTGACGCACAGCGCCCGGTAGAATCCGGCTTGGTAAGGAGGCGTGCCAGGTCTGCCGTAGATATTGGCGATGCGTCCGTCAGCAGTCAGCGCCAGCCATTCGGGGTGTTGCCGGGCAGTAAAGTCGTCCCACTGCACGCTCACATAGATTGGCGTGCGAATGCCGTATGCGTGGCAGGCAGCGATCTGCTCGCGGAGCAGCGATCGCTGCATGGTTGGGTGGCGACGCTCAGGAAAGCGGCGGGTGTCGAAGTAGATCCATCCGTGGTGGCAGCGGGCAAAAAGATTGATGGAATTGACCCTGGCGCGCGCCAGAGTTGCGGCGAATTGTTCGGGATCGAACGCAGCGCCGACTGCCGGGATCTGTTCGCTCGTATGGAAATCGAGGTGGATCTGGCGAAACGGTTGTGCGATGTTCATGATGACTCCTGAATGTGGTACAGCTGTCCTCGAAGTGAGTGGACGGCGCGATCGGCAGTGATCAGGGTGATGCTCAGGGGGATGTCAGGCGCCAGGTGCGTCAGATCGATTTCGCCCACAGCCCACGACAGCCCGCTCCAGATTGCCTTGTCGTATGCCACGGCGACGGGAACCGTCCGATCACCCTGCGCGGCTTCGATGCGCAGCAGGCGCGCCAGCGACACGCCGTTCGGCGGCGCGCCGCCCGATGTGCGCACTACATGACCGCGCTCGTCGAACTGCTGCATGATCACCCGCAGACGCCCGTTGCGCGGCGGGGACGCCAGGGTTGTCTGTAAAGCGTGCGCGTCGAGGCGAACGAAATCGGCGGGCAACGGTGCAATCGATGGCGGGATGACAACGTCCGGCTCAATGCCCCAGTCGAGCGCAGCGTACTGTCCAATGCCAATGACCGCCATCTGTTCCGCGCCAAGCGTCACACCGGCTGCCGTCACCTGCGGCACGAACCCCGAGTCGTGGAAAATGATGGCGCAATCGTGGCACGTGACCGGCAACGGTACCGTGACAGTCGCCTGGGCAGGGTTGACGACCGTGATCAGACCATTGGCGCCGTCGAGCGCCAGGTAGCCGTAGGGCTGCGCAGCGCCCGGCAGTCCGCCAAAACTTTGCACCGGCGCGCGGCGCATCAGATCGAAGAATGTGGATTGAACAGAAGCGAACCAGC
>JANWXL010000409.1 GCA_025055265.1 Roseiflexus sp. | reverse complement strand
GGTCTCAATCGTATTAGTGAACTGTTGGAGAAACATATGAGCAGGGCGAAGGTGTTGCACGCTCCACGTTGAATGTATGAATGTAAAACGTTGCATGTGGCAGGTGGAGGGGGAAAGTTGCACGTTGCACACAGGGAAGGTACGAAGGTGGAAGGTTGCACGCAGGAATGACAGGTAGGAGCGCCCAGCGTGCGTCTTTGAGGACGTTATCTGTTGTTCAAGGCGGTGAACGTTCCTCGCACCGTTTCGTGTCCTTGGCAGATCGCTACCGGATTATTGTGTGAAAGTTCATCAGTCGCCGGGCGCAGCACGAATGCCGGATTATTTCGTGAATGTTCATAAGCCCTCGCTCAAGGCGTGGAAGCCCCGGATGGGCTTGCCCGATCCCAGCCGGGACTTCAGCCCGCAGCGCCGAAGAAGACCAGACTGTTTTCTCCTCCCGCTTGACACATCATGCCCGCACCCGTATCCACGAAGAACACGAAACTGCACGAAGGCAGGTAAGAGGGATATTGATAATTCCTTCGTGTGACTTCGTGGACTTCGTAGATCGTACAGGCAGCGAGATTTACTGTCTCCCATTCCGGCGTCTGTTGGCGTCGTTGTCCAGCGCCAGGCGCACGCCGGTCTGCAGCGTGCCGGTGGTGTGGATGCCCTCCAGGCTCACGCCGAGCTGCACCAGCGTCTGCGCCACCTGCGGCTTGATGCCGGTCAGCACCACTTGCGCGCCGAGCAGTCGCACCGCCTGCGCCGCGCGCACCAGCGCGTTGGCGACCTGCGTATCGACCACCTGCACCCCGGTGATATCCACAATCGCCATTTCGGCGCGATGCTCCGCGACCCCTTCAAGCAGCGCGTCAATGATCTGCTGCGCCCGCGCGCTGTCGATCGCGCCGACAAGCGGCATGATCACTGCCGTCTCACTGATAGGAATGAGCGGCGTCGAGAGTTCACGGATGGCGGCGCGCTGCGCCTCAATCACCTGCTGCTGCAGGGCGAAGCGCTCCTCCTCGGCGCGTTTCTGTGCGCTGATGTCGCGCAGGAAGCCGATAATCTGCGCCTCGCCATGCGGCGATGTCTGCGCATACATTGTCGCAGCGACCGGCACGATGTCGCCGTCCTTGCGGCGGATGCGCACTTCGAGAAACACTGGCTTTCCTTCCGCCAGGCGCGTCATCGCCGTCTGCCCGGCCTGATGGTCCTCTTCGTGAATGTAGTCAAAGCCATTCATGCCGATCAAGGCGTCGCCGTAGCCGGTCAGGGTCTTGTAGGCGGCGTTAGCGTAGATGATGTCGCCTTTGAAATCGGCGACGCCGATGGCGTCGGGAGCGTTTTCGACAAGCGCCTCGAAGAGGCGCAGACGCTCCTCACGCTGCAATTCGGCGGTGAGGTCCTCGAACGTGCCGGTCATAGCGACGGGATCACCTTCATCGTTGCGGATGACGAAGGCGTTGACCCGCACCGGGATCGCGTGACCATTCTTGTGGCGCAGACGCGCAATGCCGCGCCAGACGCCGTCACTCTGAATCGTCCTGATGCTGGCCTCCAGCAGGGGCAGATCGTGCTCAAAATAGAGCGCGGTCACGTGCATGCCAGCCAGCCGATCATAGCCGGTCAGCGCCGAGAATGCGGGGTTGGCATAGGTCACAATCCCATCAAGGCGCACGATGCCAATCGCCTGCGGCGTTGTTTCGACGAGCACACGGAACCCGTGAGCCTCCTCGCACGATTTGGGATCGGTCGCTGTTGATGGCGAAGCAACGTTGTGACGAGCGGCAAGTTGCGCTTCCAGTTCATTGATGCGCTGACGCAGCGCGGCGTTCTCAGCCTGGAGATTGGTGATGATGTCGGGCATGGTAATCATTGTGGCGTGTTGTTTCATCTGTCAGGAAATGCCAGCAACCCCGGCGCTGTTCCTCCTCTTCGGACGCACACGATAGTTGTTTGACCAACGACGTAACGCGGACGTGGCGTCGCCGTTGTGGGCAGTGCGTTTGACCAGTGTTCGCTGATATGATACGCCTGATGTGTACCAGACGATTACCAGGAGAGCGCACGATGAGCTCAACGACGTCCGTCGGAGGCGCGGATACGATGCGCTGTCAGAAGCGCAAATCCGGCGACGATCGCCATCAGGATGAAGTGGAGTGCGATCCGTCCTGCCTCGACGGTCTCACCCTGTTCTCCCGATCCGATGATAACGCCGCCGATCCCCGCGCCAAGCGCGATTCCAAGCTGACCGGCGATCTGTAATGCCGACGAAGCGCGCCCTTCACGTCCCTGTGCGGCGTTCTGCAGCATGGCGAGCGACAGGGCGGAATATGCCAGCCCGATGCCGCACCCGGCAATGCCCCACGTAGCAATACTGAGAAGTGGCGGGATAATTGGTGCAATTGTGGCTGTCGTTGCGCTAATCCCGATCAGCATCACGAGCAGACCAGCGGTTGCTATCGAACCCGGCGGATGGCGGCGCGCCAGCCGCTCCTGCATCCAGGCGCCCGCCGTCCACGTCAGAGTCGCAGCGGTCAGCGCCAGCCCGGCAGTCACAACGCTCAACCCGCGCACCGCGGTGAGGGTCAACGGTACGAAGGCATCGACGCCAAAGAATGAGAGATTGAGCAACCCCATGGCAGCAATCACAGCAGGCAGTCCTGGCGCAGCGCGGAGTGTGCCAGGCGGCAGGACGCGCCGCAGAGCGAAGGTTGTGATGATAACGCCAGGAACGACCAGAGAGACCCCCATAACCGGCGCGGCGATCAACTGTCCCAGCCCGCCGATCATCAACGCGGCGCCTGCGGCGAGTACAAGCGCCATTCGAATCTCAGCGCTGCGCCTGAGATGATCATTTGCGTCGAAAGGCCGTTGCGCTGGCGTCAGGCGCTGTAACGACGGCAGCGCCATAAGCGCTGCCGCGAGCGGCAGCGGGATCAGCCCCAGGAAGACCCAGCGCCAGCCAGCATGTTCGGTGATGATCCCGGCCAGCCCGGGACCGACCATGCCCGGCACGACCCAGGCGGTCGAAATGATTGCCAGCATCCGTGGGCGCGCGTCTGCCTCGTAGCCGCGTCCGACGATGATGTACACCACTGCGCCGATGACGCCGCTGCCCAATCCCTGCACAATGCGACCGACGATCAGCAACGGCATGGTCGGCGCCAGTCCTGCGACGAGGAGACCGGAGACAAAGAGCAGGGTTCCGACGATGAATGGCGCAGCGACTCCCCGGCGATCCGCTTCGGGTCCGGCGACCGTTGCTGCAACCATGTTCGCCAGCATGAAGGCGCTGAATGCCCAACCGTACCATGCCAGCCCGCCAAGGTCACGCGCAGTGGCGGGCATCATGGCGGCGACTGCCAGCATCTCGAAGGCAGAGGCAACAATGATCAGCACCAGCCCGACGGTGAGCATACGCCGACCGGCGACCCAGATGCCTGACGGCAGAGCAGGTGAGGAGGAGAGCGTCTCTTCGACCATGGCAACGTGGCCCTTTCTGTACCGCGAGCCGCCATTATCGCATATTTCCGAGACATGGAGAGAAAGAACGCCCCTTTGCGCCTTTGTGCCTTCGTGTGAGTCAAAATGCTGATGAGAACATGGTAGAGACTC
>JANWXL010000235.1 GCA_025055265.1 Roseiflexus sp. | reverse complement strand
ATGGAGCCATGCGACCGCAAGACTTACTCTCAGCGGTTGCAGGAGGCTGCTGTTCGCCTTGGCAAGTCTAAGCGGACGGTGCGGCGCTGGCTGCAGAGGTGGCAACGGGAAGGACTTGTTGCCTTTCAAACCAGGGGGCGGGCTGACAAAGGCGTGCCCCGGATACCACCAGACTGGCAGGAGTTTATTCTCAAGACCTACGAGCAGGGTAACCGGGGCGGCAAGCGCATGTCGGTAGCCCAGGTGTATCTGCAGGTGCGGCTCAAGGCGCAGCAAGAAGGTCGGGATGATGCGCCTGGCCGGACAACGGTTTACAACTTCCTGTCCCCCTACGTTCGCAAGCAAAACCAGTCACTCCGTTCACCGGGTTGGAAAGGTTCCCGTCTAGTGCTCAAGACCCGCGACGGCCAGGAACTTGCCGTGGAGTTCAGCAACCAGGTCTGGCAGTGTGACCACACCAAACTCGACATCCTGCTGGTGGATGAAACGGGGGAACTGCTCGGTCGCCCCTGGCTGACCGCTGTGGCCGATGCCTATTCCCGCTGCTGGATGGGTTTTTATTTGGGGTTCGATGCGCCTAGCTCAGCGGTGGTGGCCTTGGCCCTGCGGCACGCCATCTTGCCCAAGCGCTACGGGCCGGAGTACGGGCTGCACCACGAGTGGGGCACCTACGGCGTGCCCAAGTATCTTTACACCGACAGCAGCAAGGATTTTCGTTCCCAGCACCTGCAGCAAATTGGCGTGCAACTAGGGTTTGTGCACCAACTCCGTCGGCAACCGGCAGACGGGGGCATTGTGGAGCGCCTGTTCAAGACGCTCAACACCCAGTTGCTGGCAACCTTGCCGGGCTACACAGGGCCCAATGTCCAGGAGCGCCCCGCCAACGCCGAAAAGGACGCCTGTCTGATGTTGCGGGACTTGGAACGGCTGCTGGTGCGCTACATCGTGGACGTGTACAACCAGACAGTGGATGCCCGCCTGGGCGACCAGACGCGGTTCCAGCGCTGGGAGTCGGGGCTAGCGGAAGTGCCGCAATTGCCTACCGAGCGGGAGCTCGACCTGTGCTTG
>JANWXL010000232.1 GCA_025055265.1 Roseiflexus sp. | reverse complement strand
CAGGAGCAACTGGAGCGCGAGCGGCAGCGCGCCGAGGCGGAACGCCAGCGCGCCGAGGCGGAACGCCAGCGCGCCGAGGCGGAGCAGCAGCGCGCCGAGGCGGAACGCCAGCGCGCCGAGGCGGAACGCCAGCGCGCCGAGGCGGAACGCCAGCGCGCCGAGCGCCTGGCGGCGCGTCTGCGCGCAATGGGTATCGACCCGGATGCGGATGCGCCATAACCACAATGCCAGCGCAGAGCGTTGTATTGCCACTAGCTTAGCGACGTTGCAATGCCACCGGCGTCGTAGAGACGTTGCATCGCAACGTCTCTACGTTTTTCCCAAACGTTCTTAACGGATGACGAGCGGCAGAACCACCGTGTATGTTCCTCCGGTCGTCGCCTCGGACGTCGCCGGTCCGTAGATGTGCGTTGAGCCGTCGACAGTCTCTTCGACCAGCCAGTACGTGTAACGTACGCCAGGTGCCGCCGTCGTATCGTTCCAGACATATGCCGCGCCGCTGCTGGCGCTGCCCTTCGCTGGAATGAGGCGATCAGTGATGCGCACTGCATCGCTGCGGCTGCCGCTGGCGCTGCGCTCAATATAGAAGCCGCGCGTCCCATACTCCGCCGCCGTCTCCCAGCGAATGACGACGCCGTTCGCGCCGCGCTCGGCGCTGAAGCGCGTCAACTGGATGGCGGTCGGCGAGATTGGCGACAGCCCCATGTACCATGTCGGGTCGATCTGCCCTGGCGTCAGGGTGAAGATCGGCGTTCGACCGGTCACCGGATCGGCGTCGCTGTCGTTGCCCGGATCGCTCCCCTGGCGCGGCGGGCTGACGTAGTAGCCGGACGGGATGACGAATTCGATCCGATAGTTGCCTGGCTCGACGTCGGTGAACATGTAGTACCCGTTCGCATCGGTAGTTCGTGTAGCGACGAGCGTTCCGTCGCTGCGCAGCAGCCGTACCTCGACGCCGCCGATCCCCGGTTCACCCGCCTCGCGGATGCCGTCCAGGTCGCGGTCGAGCCACACCAGGCTGCCGACTGCCGCGAGCTGGTACAGACCGATGTCAATGTCGCGGCGCGCTTCGCCGGAGCTCAGGGTGATCGGGTTGCTGCGCCGCGTGGTGCGGTCAACGTCCGAGTCGAGCGCCGGGTCGCTCCCTGATCCGCGCGGACTGATGCTGCGCCCCGGTGTTGCGCCAACTCCCACACTGTACGTCCCTGCGGGCAGCCCGTCGAACAGGTAGTTGCCGTTCAGGTCGGTCGTGGTCGTGATCAGCAGCGTGCCGGTCGAGTCGTAGAGCGCCACGACAATCCCGCTGACCCCCGTTTCTCCGGCATCCTGGATGCCGTTGGCATTGGCATCGTTCCAGACACGGTCGCCGATGCTGGCGCTGCCCTGGTAGCCGAAGTCCACGTCGGTGCGCGCCTGACCTGTGCTCAGCGTCACACCGGCGACCACGCCAGGCGTTGCGATGCCATCCAGATCGTAGGTGGCGCTCACGCCGCCGGGCAGGGTTGCGGCATCGACGCGCACAGTGTACGTTCCGGCAGGTAGCCCATTGATCAGGTAGTTGCCGCTGGCATCGGTGGCATCGAACGGTTCGTTCGGGTCGCGCACGCCGTTGTTGTTCAGGTCAAGGTAGACGATCACGCCGCTCAGACCGGGTTCACCGGCGTCCTGCACACCGTCGCCGTTGCGGTCGAGCCACACGCGGTCGCCGATGCTGGC
>JANWXL010000214.1 GCA_025055265.1 Roseiflexus sp. | reverse complement strand
ATAAGCGAATGAGCGTCAACGAATGAACGAATGGCGTCAACGAATAAACGAATGAGCGCAGATTATTCGTTTATTCGTCATTTTTTTCGTTTATTCGTTGACACCCCATTCGTTGACGCCTCATTCGTTGACAAACATTCGTTGCCATCCTCCTGCGCAGGGCGCCAGGCAAGAGCTGGCATCAGACAGACTTCTGGATAGACCGATCTCGTGCGGCAGGGTTCTCTTCATACCAGACCTCGACGCGGTTTTTGCCGCTGCGTTTTGCCCGAAGCAGCGCCTGATCCGCCTGGTCGATCAACGTCTCAACGTTTGGCGTTGTGAAGGGATAGGCAAAGACAGCGACGCCAAAACTGGCTGTCACCCGCACTGTTCCCTGGTTTGTGGCGATAGCGGTTTGATCCAGCATCAGACGCACACGCTCAACGACCCGTACTGCGCCCTTGTTGTCGGTCTCCGGCAACACAGCGATGATCTCCTCGCCGCCGTAGCGCGCAAGCAGATCGCCGGAACGCAATTCGTGGCGAAACGCGCTGCTGACCGCTTGCAGTACCCGGTCGCCAACCGGATGACCGTAAATATCGTTGATCCGTTTGAAGTTGTCAAGGTCGGCAATGAGTACTGCCAGCGGGCGCCGATGCCGCCGCGCGCGCTCGAATTCGCGCCGCGCCGCAACAGAGAAGTAGCACCGATTGTACAAGCCCGTCAACGGGTCCGTGATCGCCAGTTGCTGCACTTCGGCAAACAACCGCGCATTCTTGATGGCAATCGTCGCCTGTTGGGCAAACATACTGAGCAGGCGAATATCATCATCAGTGAACGTTCGCTTCAGATCGCTATCGCCCGCGCTCATCGCCCCGATCAGTTCATCGCCTGCCAGGAGCGGAACAGCCAGAACATTGGCGGTCGACTCCGCTTCGCATTTGAGGGAACGTTCGTTCCACGCGCGATAATCGTAAACAACAACTGGCTGACGTTTCAGTGCTGCTTTGCCCATGGCGCCCTCTCCCAGCGCCAGGCGCACCCCGGCGTAGTCATAGTCCATATTGACGCTCAGATGGATGAACAGATCGTTATGGTGCTCATCATACAGCGACAGTGCGCCGTGCTTCGCGCGAATCAGCGCGAGCATCCGCTCGACGATTGTTCGCAGCACATCATCAAGATTAAGATTTCCGGTAATGTCCCCCATGATGCTGTACAGCGCATCGAGTTGCTGAGCGTGCCGCCACAACTGTTCGTAGAGCCGGGCGCGCTCAACAGCGACGTTGATGTGCCCAGCCAGTTCGATCATCAAGCGCAGATCGTCTTCGGTCAGCACAACGCCATGCCTGCTCTCGATGTTGAGTGCGCCGATAACTTTCCCCTTGTCACGGAGCGGCACGCATACTTCGGACACGACGCCGTCAATCGCGCCAAGAAAATCAGGATCGGCGCTCACATCGGCAACCAGCGTCGGGCGTTCGCTCAGGATCGTGCGACT
>JANWXL010000141.1 GCA_025055265.1 Roseiflexus sp. | reverse complement strand
TCGTCCTCAAGAGATACGCCGTATTCAGCGCCTTATTGAACAGCACGAACAGGAACTCCTGGAGGCACGGCATGAATACTTTGGTCATTGAGCGCCGCGCTCAGGCTCAAACTGTGAACGTGACCGAGGAAGAACTTGTTGCAGAGTTAGAGCAGTGAAGCGTCGCAAGGACATTGAGCGCATCTTACGCGCACACAAAGCCGAGCTTGCCGAAAAATACGGCGTGCGCGAGATTGGCATTTTCGGCTCCTACGCGCGTGACGAGCAAACTCCTGCCAGCGATGTGGATATTCTGGTTCATTTTGATCGACCTATTGGATTGCGCTTTTTCGAGTTGTGGGATTATCTGGAGGAAATCCTGGAACTACAGGTGGATCTGCTTACGCCTGGCGCCCTCCAGCAAAAGCCGCTGTTATGGAAAGACGCGCAGAAAGATCTTATCTATGTCTGAGCGACCCTGGAAACAATTTCTGATGGATATGCTGGACAGCGTGCATAAAGCGACAACCTATATCGCTAGCCAGAGTTACTCGGATTTTCTCGCGGATACGAAAACACAGGACGCAGTGGTGCGGAATCTAGAGATTCTGGGTGAGGCAGCACGTCGCATTCCCTTGCATATCCAGCAAAGCCGCCCGGAAATTCCCTGGCGACAGATAGCGGGCTTGCGTAACCGCCTTGCCCACGGTTACTTCGCAATAGATTACGCAATCGTGTGGGACATTGTAGCAAACGAACTTCCTCTGTTAAGACCGCAACTGGAAAAGTTGCTGCTAGAAGACAACTCATAGCAGATCGCCCAACGCTTTCACACCCGATACACCATATCAAGGTATCTGCGCAGCAGGTCGCTGATGACGCCGCGGAACGGCAGTGATGCCGCCATGCCGTACACCGGCGCCATGCCTCCTCTGGCGCGCGGCTCGCGGCGCACGGCAGCGACTGCGTCGCGCAGATCGGCGATGAAGCGGTCGGCGACGCCGGGTTGCGTGTGCGGCAGGGTGACGCAGATGTGGATCGCAGGCGGATGGTGCAGCCCGTTGAGATGCCAGCCGCGCTGCGCCATCTGATCGAGCACGCGGTA
>JANWXL010000596.1 GCA_025055265.1 Roseiflexus sp. | reverse complement strand
ATGATCAGAATCAGGCGCCGAAGGAATGCCAGATGACGCCACAGGCGAACGTGAGTTGTCATAATATTCGAAGGCGCAAGCGCGCGGTTGGCGACGTACCATATCACTGGAGAGTACGAGCGACTCCTGGATGTGGATGATAATTCGGTATCGCCCGGTCCAGCCCGCGAAGGCGGGCTTCGCAACCGTAGCCCGCGACTTCAGGCGCCGGGCGAGCTCGTCCACGCGCCGGGTGTCGCTCCAATCGTCGGGGCGAACAACGCGATGGCGGACGAAGCCGCACTGTTTTCCTGCGCAGCCGACCGATCCTGAGCCTGCGGCAGCCACGCAGAGGCGTGCCTGACCTGAGCCAGGGCTTTCGCCCGCCACACCGGGATGCCATCTGACAATGCATGCCTGCACCCCTACGCCGCCGCCTGGTGTGCGGAGCGCGTGCCTCGCCCTGGGCTAGGGGACCGCCGCTGGCAGCCCCACCCTTGCGGCACCGCCTCACGCCCGAACCGACGCGCGGACGCTACCCCACGCTGTGCAGCAACCGCTCGCGAATTGTGGCGACTTCCTGGCGCAGCCGTGCATCAGAATTGAGTTCTTCGGCGATCTTTTCGCAGCCATACATCACGGTTGTATGATCGCGACCGCCGAGCAACTGCCCGATTTCCACCAGGCTCGAGTCGGTTTCCTCGCGGAGCAGATACATCGCCACCTGCCGGGGAATGACGATGTTGCGGCTGCGACCGCGCCCCTGCAGGGAGCGCAGATCGACGCTGTAGAACGTCGCAACCTCGCGCAGGATGGCGTCGGGGGTCACCCGTTTGCGGCGGCTCGTGTCGAGCAGCTCACTCAACGCCGCCGTAGCGACCTCGATGGTCACCGGGAGGTTGTACATCTGGGCATACGCCGTCACGCGATTGAGACATCCCTCAAGTTCACGGATGTGGCTCTGGATGCGCTGGGCAAGGAAATCGATCACCGACTGCGGCACCGGCACCGGCGATTGTTCCGCTTTTGCGCGCAGAATCGCCGTGCGGGTTTCGAGGTCCGGCATCTGCACATCGACGATCAATCCCCATTCGAAGCGCGAACGCAGGCGCTCCTCAAGCGTCAGGATCGCCTTGGGCGACCGGTCCGACGAGATGACGATCTGCTTCCCGGCGGAGTGCAGCGTATTGAAGGTGTGAAAGAACTCTTCCTGGGTCTGCTCTTTGCCAGCGATAAACTGAATATCATCGATCAGCAGAATATCAATATTCCGGTAGCGAATGCGGAACTCCTCCGTCTGCTGGCGGCGAATGGAATTGATCAGGTCATTGGTGAATGTCTCGGAGGAGACGTACAACACATTCACTTCCGGATCGCGATCCAGCACAAAGTTGCCGATGGCGTGCAGCAGGTGCGTTTTTCCCAGCCCCACGCCGCCGTAGAGGAACAGCGGATTGTACGCCTGCGCTGGATGTTCCGCCACTGCCAGGCACGCCGCGCTCGCCAGGCGGTTGCTCGGACCGATGATGAAACGGTCGAAGGTGTACCGCGGGTTGAGCATGCTGGACCGCACTGCCCGGTGCAGGTCCAGTTGCTGTGGCGGCGTGCGCTCGAGCGGATGGTGTACTCCGTTGCCGTAACTCCCCGGCAACGAACACGCGCTTCTACGCGCTTCATGATCCGTGTGCCTGCCATTGATTGCAGCGCCTTCGATGCGTTCAGGCTCAGACGTTGCCAGGACGACGCGCACATCGACTGGAAATCCGACCACCGACCCCAGTTGCTCACGCAGGGTGGCAAGGTATCGGCTCTCCAGACCTTCTTTGATGAAGGCGTTCGGCGCGCGGACGATTGCCACGCCGTTGTCAATGTCGAGCAGGGTAGCGCCGCGCACCCACGTGTTGTACTCGTGGCGCGGCAGTTGAACCTGAAGTGATCCCAGGGTTGTGTTCCAGACTTTGGTGAGGTTCACAGCAACCTCCCTGATTTCGGCAAAAATAAACTCCCCGGAGTGCAGCCATTGAACTCCAGCGCAGCATTCGTGCGATCAGCGCAATGGGCGACTCTGTTGAGTAAGAAGCTCGCGCAAGTGTTGCTCGTGCCACCGATCATACTCCATGCCCTTCGACTTTTCAAGCCATGCGACGGCTTCCCTCTATCGCACTTCTTTATAGCATGCACTCTCCGATCATTGGTCGTGATTGTGAGAGCAGACACATCCCCTCTTGCTATGTCGAGCAACGGTTTGCAGAGTCGTGGATAACTTCGCGCAGCGCACCGATCCTGCACGATTGTTATGGCTTGTTTATGAGGAATAAGGCGGGGCGTCCGCGGGGCTGGGGTTATCCACAAAATTGTGGATAACCCTTAAGGGAATGTGGAAAAGCGCTGTGTTTCATCACACAACCATAACAATCATGCCACTGGCGCTTCCGGGAGATCGAGCGGGGGAAGATCCGCCAGGCTGCTCAGACCGAACTGCCGGAGGAATTCGGCAGTGGTGACGTACAGGATCGGGCGCCCGACGGTCTCGAGCCGTCCGCCTTCCGCAATGAGGTCGCGCGCCATGAGGGCGCGCAGCACGCCGCTGCTGTCAACGCCGCGGATGGCTTCGATCTGCGCGCGGGTGATCGGTTGCCGGTAGGCAATGATGGTCAGCGTCTCCAGAGCAGCCGTTGAGAGACGGGTCGGCGCGGGTGCGCCCAGAAACCGCTCAATAACCGCCGCCGCTTCGGGCGCGGACACCATCTGCACCCGATCAGCGTCGCGTTGTAGGCGCACGCCGCGTCCGGCGCAGGCGGCAGCCAGATCGTCAAGCGCCTGTTCAACCGCATCTGGCGGCAGGTCGAGCGCGCGCGCCAGTTCGGTGACGGTCACCGGTTCGCTGGCGACGAAGAGCAGCGCTTCGATCAGTTGCACCGTTGTCGGCGGCGGCGGCGAGGGGATGTCGAGAAGCGGCGATTGTTCCATACGATGGGATGGATCCACGAAGGACCCGAAGCGTCACGAAGTGACGCAATGTGTGAATCAATACGCGATACGCCTTTGCGTCCCTGCGTCAGTCTTGCTGAGGAACCCGCTAGGCAATGGACCGGAGGTTGCGCGGGAAGGTCGTCAGCGACTCGGCGCCATCGGCGGTGATGACCACGTCATCTTCGATGCGCACGCCGCCGACGCCGCGCAGGTAGATGCCGGGTTCGACGGTGAAGGTCGCGCCAACCGGCAGCGGCGCCTGGCTCCCGGCGACGATAAAGGGCGGCTCATGCACATCGAGACCAATGCCGTGCCCGGTGCGGTGGATGAAGAACGGTCCGTATCCGCCGCGCTCGATGACCTGGCGCGCCGCTGCATCAATCGACTCGCCCGTGGCGCCTGGTTGCGCCGCCGCTTCCCGTCCGGCGGCGTTCGCCGCCAGCACCAGATCGTACACGCGACGCATCTCATCGGATGGATGTCCGACCACGAAAGTGCGCGTTATATCCGACGCATACCCCTGATATACGGCGCCGCCGTCGAACACCACCATGTCACCTTCCTGCAACGCGCGATCGCCGCTCGTGTGGTGCGGGTTGGCGCTGTTCGGTCCGCTGGCGACGGTGGTCTCGAAGGCGGGCAGGCATCCGGCTGCGCGAATGGCGCGTTCCCACAGATCGGCAATATCACGTTCCCGCATGCCCTCCCGCACCTGCGCGAGGGTCTGGCGCAGCGTCTCCTCAATGACCTGCACGGCGACGCGCATCGCTTCCAGCTCCGCTGCGTCCTTGACCATCCGCAGTTCAGCGAGCAGGGGGGTGGCGTCTGCGAACTGTGCGCCGGGGAGCGCCTGTTCCAGCGCGCGCAGTTCAAATACGCGCATTGCCATATGCTCGATGCCCACGACGCTTCCCTGCCGCAGACCAGCATCACGCACCGCGCGCGCCAGCGCCTGCCCCGGTCCCTCAGCATCACTCCAGGGATAGTAGCGAAACACAGCACCCGCCGTCTCAGCCACGCGCGCGTGCTCCAATGCGGGAACCACCAGCGCCGGTTGACCATCGGCTGGCGTCAGCGCCATCGTCAGCCGCAGGCCGGCGTGCAGCGTCAGACCGGCAAGATAACGCAGATTGCTCCCTGGCACAATAGCCAGCGCGTCGAAACCGTGACGGCGCATGGCTTCCTGGATACGTGGGAAGCGCGTGGTCATACGTCCTCGCTATTGCCCATCAGTCTCATGCTGCGGGAAGCGCACCCGGGCAACCGTCCACTCGTCGCCGATCGTGAGCGAAAACTCTCCCTGCAGATCGTCCTGCACCAGCGTGCGAATGATATGCAATCCCAGTCCGCTTCCGCTGCCCGACGGATCGGTCGCTTTTGAGCGCTTCGGACCATCATCGCGCACTTCAACGGTGATCATTCCATCATTCTGCGTCGTTTCGATGATCACGCATCCGCCCTCAGCCGCCAGGCCGTGGGTCATGGCATTGACAATCAATTCGTTCATCACGATGGCCAGCACGGTCGCATCCCGCGACCCGACGCGCGCCTGATCGCCGCGGATCTCGAAGCGGATCGGGTGTTCCGGCGATGACAGGCTGAGACGGGCGCTTTCGGCGATCTGACGCGCCACGGCGTCAACCGTCGTCACTCCGATGTCTTCACGGCAGAGGAGGTTGTGGACTCCCGCAATCGCCTGGATGCGCGCCACGCTGTCGCGCAGCGCAATCGCGCCGCGGTCGTTGGGCGCCAGGCGGCGCTGCTGCATGGTGAGCAGCGCCGAGATCGTTTGCAGGTTATTGCGCACGCGGTGGTGCATTTCCTGCAGCATCGCCGACTTGACCGCCAGCGCGCGCAGGCTCTCGTCGTACAGGCGTGCATTCTCAATGGCAATCGCTGCCTCATCGGCAAACGTCGAGAGGAGGCGCATATGCTCATAATCGAAATGACGCGCCTCACGGGTATAGAGGCAGATCGCGCCAATCGTCCGATTCTGCTGAACGCGCAGCGGCATACAGAAGAGCGAGTAGAAATTTTCGCGCGCTGCGACCTCCGCCAGTTCGGGGAAACGAGAGTCGTTGAAGGCGTTGTGAACCGCCAGCGGACGCGCTTCGCGCACTGCCTGGGCGATAAACCCTGGGATCTCGCCGCGCGGCGAACCGCCGTATGTCGCGGCAAGCTCCAACCGTCCATCGTTGCCGACGCGGAAGATGTCGGCGCGCTCGGCGCGCGACAGTTCCACCGCCTTGACGACGATCAGCTTCAACACCTCTTCAAGATTAAGTTGCTCGGCGATGCTCTTCGAGACCTGCTGCAACGTCGTCAGTTCGCGCACCTTCTGGTGCAACTGCTCGTCGGTCTGCTGATAGAGCTGCGCGTTGACGATAAAGAACGCAAGTTCGCCTGCAACCGTTTCGACAAAGTTGATCTCTTCCGCCGTGAAGTCGCGCGGACCATACGTTTGAATGGTGATCACGCCCTGCAATTTGGCGGCGCCGAGATGAAACCGTTCGACGCTGAACAGAACGATTGGCACGGCGAGCATCGAGCGGTACGGCTCCTCGCCCAACCCCGGCTCAACGTGGAAGCGCGGTTCGCGCCGCACGTCGCGCACAGCGATCGGACGGCCCTCGCGCGCCGCCCATCCGGTGATGCCTTCGCCGACGCGAATGCGCACCTGCCCGACCACGGCGTTGTTCAACCCGTGCGTTGCTCGCAGCGTCAGATCGTCGGTGTTTTTATCGTAGAGATACACTGAACAGACCTCCACGCCGATCACTTCCGCAACCGTCTCAACCACCAGTTGCATCGACGTGTCCAGGTCGAGGGTCGAGTTGGCGGCGGAGATGATCCGGTGGAGACCTTTGAGTTCCGCCATGCGGCGCACCAGGTGGCTTTCCCATTCGCGGGTGCGCTGCTCCTCGCGCGCCGCGCCGTATGCCAGCAGCAATTCGGAGAGCGCGACGCCCGGCTCGACGCCGTGCAGTTCCGCCAGCGCCAGGCCAAGCTCCGCCAGCACCTCCGGTTCACCGTCCTGACGATACCAGAGCGCTCCCAACTGGCGCAGCAGCACGCGTCGCTGTTCGTTCGACTGCGTAGTCGCCAGTTGATCGATGAGTTCTGAAATGTTCGGCAGCGATGCTCGCAGCTCCTCCACGAGCATCGGGAGGAAGGAGGTGTGCGCGCTGTGCATACAGACCTGCCAGGTGACGAGATTCTTGTGATGCTACACGCATATTATAGCAAACTACATCTATTGAGAAGGGGTTAAACTACTTCGTGGTCGGAAGCCACATCACGACATCCGCCCACACGCTGAGCATGCCTTCCTCAGCGGCGCTGGTCAGCACGACTTCCGCGCCAGTTTTGTCAAACCGATACGTTCCCAGTTCCGCCCAATCGTTGGCGTGTGCGGCTGCATCCACCACGACCTCCACCATGCCGTCGGCGTGCTGCACCAGGTACCGCACCTTTGTGGCATCCCCCAGGCGACTGACGGCATACGGAACGAAGGCGATCACGCGGTACTGTCCCGCTGCTGGCAATTCCGCCCGCCAGATCGCCAGGGATGGCGGATCGAGCGGGCGCACTTTCCATGGTCGTCCGCCTGCGCCGCGCACCGACGCTGCGAACAGCGACTCGCCGCCATAGCCGGTGGGGGTGCGCTTCCACCCCTCGCCATCGGTGAGGAATCCGGCGAGACCGGCATCGACTGCAACCCCCCCTTCCGGCGGCGGGGCGCACGGCGAGGGTCGATCCATCCAGAGCCAGCGGCTTACCGTGCCCGCCGGATGCTTCTGCCAGGGATCGTCCCCTGCGCCGCACCAGCCATACGGGTCGGTATTGCGCCCCAGATACTGGACGCCGAAGTGGAGGTGCGGACCGCTCGAACACCCGGTATTGCCGATGACTCCGACCGGTTGCCCGCGCGCCACCCGCGCGCCGATAGCGACGTCCACGCGGTGCAGGTGCCAGTAGAGAGTGCGGTAGCCGTTCTCATGGTCAATGACCACAGCGCGGGTGGCGCAGCCGTCATCGGCATTCCCCGCAAAGACCACCACGCCATCGGCTGCCGCCAGCGCCCGTTCCGGCGGCGCTGCGGCATAGTCCCAGCCGTCGTGACCGTTGTAAGCGAAGATCGGATCGGTTTCGACGCGCCCCCAGTAGGTCGTGACGCCGTCCCGACTGTTGCGTGTCAGGAAGGGACCGCCGTGGTCAAAGAACGAGGTCGTCGGAACGACCTTGTCGATCGGGCGAGTCAGAAATGGCGGGGAGGGCGGGGACCAGTCGGCTGGCGGGACGCGCGGATCGTCAAACAGGCGCGTGTAAGTTGCGCGAAACCGCTCCATCAGCGCAGGCAGGCGCTCCGGCGCAGTGGTCGGCGCCAGGACCCGCGCCAGCGCATACTCGGCGAGCGACATGCCTTCCGACGGCGGCGCCGTGCTGCCGTCGGCGAAAGTCAGCGCCACGCGCTGCGGATAATCGCGCCGCGCATAGAGCAACTCTTTGACTGCCCAGCGCACCTGCGCCTGCAAGCCGCGTCGCCGACCGTTCTCACCGCGGAACCCGACAGCCCATGCGAACTGATCGGCAGCTGGCTGCGGATCGCTGATCAGGCGGCTCTGGAGTTCGATCAGCGCCAGAATGATCTTCGGGTTGACACTGTAGTAGACCGCCTGGCCGGTCAGCGCCTCGGCAAAGGTATGCTGGCGGTCGCCGACCGGCATGACGATCCCCTTCAACGGACCGGCTTGACCGTCGAGGAACGCCTGGATCTCAAGCGCGTAGAAATCCGGCTCATAGGTGAGCCGCTGGTCGTCGAAGAAAGACGCCAGAACAGGTTCAGCGACAGGCGTTGGCGCTGAAGATGTTGCTGTCGGCGCGACAGGCTGCGTCGGAAACGGAGATTGAGGCGTTGCTGTGCGTCCAGGCGCGCCGGTTGGCGCTTCCGCCCGCGGCGTCGGCGCAGGCGGCGGAGGAGCGGCGCAGGCGACCAGCGCCAGCACGATCAGAACATATGTGAGGCGATAAGGAATCACAGCATATACACTCTACCCACTCTCACTCCTTACCGTTTTTTCGGATAGGCTCCAAGCCCTACCGCCCCCTGCATTCGTAAGGGCAGGCCTTGCCAAAACATCTGGATGGCGTGCAAGATCGTGTCCGCCTTCGTAGGGGCAGGCACAGGGGCCTGCCCTGCCCGGAACTTCTGACCGCTACAGGCGCCCACAGGGGGGCGCCCCTACGTGCATTGCGCGCTCCTGGGAGGGCGCCCACAGGGGCGCGCCCCTACGTGCATTGCGCGCTCCTGGGAGGGCGCCCACAGGGGGGCGCCCCTACGGTGCATTGCGCACTCCTGGGAGGGCGCCCACAGGGGGCGCCCCTACGTGCATTGCGCGCTCCTGGGAGGGCGCCCACAGGGGGCGCCCCTACGTGCATTGCGCGCTCCTGGGAGGGCGCCCACAGGCTCTCAAGTGTAGCGTTTTTCAGACGCCGAGGGACGTTTTCCGTGCCCTGACGCCCTTTTGCCCTCTTCCTCCCTGCCCCCTCCTCCCGCACCCCCTGCGCCCCCCGCATAGAGTGAGAAGGGGAAGTCAGCATCCCGATGCCCACAGCTCCTGGGAGGGCGCCCACAGGGAGGCGCCCCTGCTGTGCATTGCGCGCTCCCGGGAGGGCGCCCACAGGGAGGCGCCCCTGCTGTGCGTTACACGTGGTCGCTGCCTGCGCCCTGTGGGATTATACCCGATCTCTCGTCTTCCCCACTGCCAGCATATAGACCGCTGCTTCATGCTCGCCATCCACGCCGAGCATGGCGTTCACCTGGTCGTCCAGGAAGGCGCCGACGGCGCACACCCCCATGCCAAGCGATGTCGCTGCGAGATAGAGGTTCTGCGCCAGGTGTCCCGCTTCGAGCAGCGCATAGCGGTAGGAACGTTCCTGGTAGCGCCAGCGCAGGCGCTGGAGAATGACCGTGAAATAGACCACCAGATTGCACGCGCCCAGAAAGTCCTGCATCAACCCGTGGCGCACCGCCTCGCCGCGCATGTCGCCCTCCCGGAGCAGTGCGAGAGAATGGTCGGCAACGCCGTAGTGGTAGACGCCAGAGCGCAGATCGGTCACGCGATGGACAGCCAGGTACGTTTCGATCGGGTAGAGCGCGCCAGCGGATGGCGCAGCGCGCAACTTCACGCCAAACCGTTCAGCGTTGATGCCGCCGGTGTAGAAGAGCAGGCGCGACAATTCCGCCAGCGTCAGCGGATCGCCCGAATAGTCGCGCACTGAACGCCGCTTCCGAATCGCCTCCTCGAGGATCAGCCCCGGGCGATCATCCGGCGGCGGCAGGATAATGCGTGGCGCGTCGGGATACGTTTTGTACAGCGGCGGCTGCGCGCCCCAGCTCGCCACCGCGCCAAACAGATCACTCATACCCGGTTTGCTCCACTGATGGTATGCGACGCCCATATCCGTTCCGAAGGGCACATTCGGGCGGGCGCGAACCGTGCTGCGCCCGATCGCCACACCCGCCAGCGCGCCGATCAGCACGCCAAGAAACCCGCGTCGCGTGCGCAGCGCGTGCAGCACGCCTGTCGCCGGGCGTCCGGCAGGCGAACCCGAGGCGGGAACTGACGCTCGCGTGGTCAATCCAGCGCGGGCGGGTGCGCGCTGAGATGTGGATCGCAGGAGGCGAAAGCGGATGTAGCGCACGAGACGGATCCAGTTCAGCGCCACGTGCGCAACTGCCAGAACCGCCATCACATACCCGGCATACGTATGATACACGAACCCCGTCAGATGCCAGAGATCGGCAATGATGCCGGTGAGAATGGCAGCAGCGGCGGCGACGAGCAACGCGACGCTCACCACAGTGTTGATATCCTGACGCAATCGTTTCATGGCGGAGCGCCTCCTTGACGATGAGGATTAAGCGCCTATCCGAGTCACCTGGGAGCAGTGTCATTCCAAGCACTGCTGCCACTCTGCGCTCGCGGCGGGCTCCGCGAAGCAACCTTGTGCAGCCGACCACTGCGGGCTGATGGGTGTCAAGGAAGAAATCCAGCAGACCCGCGCCGCCAGGTCGCGCGCTCTGAGCTGCAGGCTGTGAACATAATTAAATCCGGTAGGGCTTGCGAAGGCAGGCTTCGCATTCCGTAGCCCGCGGCTTATGGTCTTTGAGAGAATAATCTGCTACAGCCCCGTCCAGCCCGCGCTGGCGGGCTTTGCAACCGCAGCCCGCGACTTCGGGCGCCGGGCGAGCTCAACTCGTGTTCTCCTCGACCCACGCTCCATACGGCGCGTACACATGCTCAATTGCAAAGGAATG
>JANWXL010000547.1 GCA_025055265.1 Roseiflexus sp. | reverse complement strand
TTGATCTTGGCGCGACGTCCCGCCTCGACGCCGTCCGGTCCGAACATGACTGCTGCATCGTACATGCCCTCTGATGTGCGCCAGACCATATCGACAACAATGTAGGCGTTCATCTCGCGCGCCAGACTGCCGACCTGCGTGGTAAATGCGGGATCGTCGGCGCTTGCGAACTCGTTTTCGGGCCAGACGACGAAGGCGGGGCGCAGTGCGGCGACGCTGCGCGTCAGTGCCGCATTCACGTCGAAGATCGCCTGCGACATCTCCGGTGTATCGGCGAAGTACCCTTCCTGTCCGACGGGCAGGCGGCTGAGTGACTGAATGGCGCGGTCCTGATTTGCCAGGTCGACCGTCGCTGCAATCCGAAAGCGGTTATCTGGCGCAGGCGGAATAATCAGCGCTCCCCAGGCGAGGATCGCCGCCGCTGCTGCAAGTGATACAATCGCTGGCATATGCGCCCGTCGTCGTTGCCAGACATTCACAATGAGCAAGGCGATAGCGCTATTCACCAGCATGACCAGAAAACTGAGACCGGGGAAGCCGGTTACAGTGAGGATCTGCAGGGCAGGCGGGAAGCGCCACTGGCTCTTTGCCAGCAATTCGATCCACCATTCGCCGGTCACGGGCGCGATGAACCGGAGAAACTCGAGTGCTGACCAGGCTATCGGCACACCCAGCACCTTGAGCGGCTCCGGCAAGTGTTCCTGAAGCGCCGTTCCTGCCTGGATCAGCCCGGCGTAGAAGCATCCCACAGCGAAGATCAGGGCGATGCCCGCCACAGGACCAAACATCGCCGGGTACCAGAGATGCGCCATGGCAGACCAGACGATGCCGAAGGGCAGCGCAATGATAAAGTGACGCTGGAGCGGTTGGGTGTGGAGTGCGACGAGCAGCGGCGTTACGCCGATCCAGCCGAGCATTCCCCAATCCAGGATTGTCGGCATCGCAGCGCCGATCAGCGTTCCAGAGAGGAGCGATAGCGCCAGCGGAAACAGGAGCGTGAAGCCAGCAACCGGGGCGACTGCCGTTGGGGCGTGGACTCTTTGTGTCATCAGACGTCTCCTGGTAGTGGTGACAGTCTCTGAGCGTCACACGGCCTGCTGCTCTTTCGACGCCGCCTTGCGCGACGAGGTTGCAGGGAGGTTCGCCTGGATCAGGCTTCGTTCGACAATTCGCTCAAAGGCGCGGCGTTCGGCGGCGTGGATGACGGCCTGCTCGTGGGCGCGCGCCAGCGCGACGGGGTATCCCTGCCCTTTGAGGCACTGATCATAGACCAGCGCATGCACCCGGTTGAGCAATTCGGCATCTTCTGCGACCCAGCGCGGCGTTTCGACCCGCGCAA
>JANWXL010000529.1 GCA_025055265.1 Roseiflexus sp. | reverse complement strand
GTCGGTCGGCGGTATTCTGTTGATGAGCATCTTCGGCGGCGTCTCCGGGCAGATCGCCCGCGTCGGCTTGCTGGTCTTCCCGGTGGTGATCCTTGGCGGTCTCGACAGCATCCCCGGTGCGATTGTCGGCGGATTGATCATCGGCTTGCTGCAATCGTTCGCTGGCGGTTACCTGCCGCCTGAACTGGGGATGGGCGAGGTCGTCCCCTTCATTATTCTGCTTCTCATTCTCCTGATACGCCCATACGGTCTCTACGGTCAGCGGATTATCGAGCGCGTGTAGAAACGGGGGCGCCTCTATGCAGAGCGGAACATTCCATACGTCGTATGCCAGCGATATGGCATTGCGACCGTACTGGATTCAGCGGTTGCGGATCGCGCTGGTGCTCATTGCCGTCTTGACCTTTCCGTGGTTCGCTGATCGCTACTGGTTGAACCTGGCAAATACGATTGCTATCGCCGCCATTGGCGCGATTGGATTGAATATTCTGGTCGGCTACACTGGTCAGATCAGCATTGGACACGGTGGATTCCTGGCGGTTGGCGCCTATACCGCTGGTCTGATGGCAGTCCGTCTTGACATGCCAATGTGGATCACCGTCCCGGTCGCCAGTTGCTTTACGGCGCTGGTTGGGACCTTCTTCGGGTTGCCATCGGTGCGGCTCAAGGGCCTCTACCTGGCGATTGCCACGCTGGCGGCGCAGGAAATCATCATCTGGCTGCTGACACACGGGAAGTTGTTGGGCATCGGCGAGTCGCTCTCGCTGCCGCGTGCGGCGAATAATCTCTTCGGCATATCGCTTGCCGATTTGGGCAATAACGATTTTGTCTTCTACTGGATTTCGGTTGGATGCCTGATCCTCACCGTCATTTTTGTGAGTAACCTCTTCCGCAGCCGAACCGGGCGCGCATTTGTAGCAATCCGCGACCAGGATATTGCCGCGCAGGTCATCGGCGTCGATCTCTTCCGCTACAAGCTCCTGGCATTTGCTGCCTCATCGTTCTTTGCCGGGCTGGCTGGCGCGCTGACTGCGCACTACCGCGGCATCATTTCCTGGGAACGTTTCACGATTGACACCAGCATTCTCTACCTGGCAATGATTATCATCGGCGGGCTGGGCAGCGTCTCAGGGTCGATCTACGGCGCAGCGTTTATGACGCTGCTGCCAGCGCTGCTCTCGAACCTGGCGCGCGCAGTCAGCGGCCTCGTGCCGGATATCAACTCCTACCTGCCCTATATTCAGCAGGGCGCGTTTGGACTGGCGATCATCCTCTTCCTGATCTTCGAACCCGAGGGAATCGTCAAGATGTGGCGCAACGTCAAAGACTACTTCCGGTTATGGCCGTTCAGTTATTAGGTTCAGGACAAGGAGGAAGGTATGCGCAACGAACGACGATGGTTCAACCTGCTCGCACTGATGCTGGCGCTGGCAGTGTTGCTGGCAGCGTGCGGGGGCCAGCCGCAACCACAACCACCCGCCACCGGCGGCGGAACGGGCGGAGCAACGCCAGCGCCATCTGGCGGTCCGCCGATCAAGATTGGCGCGATTTTCGATCTCACCGGAGCTACGGCAGACGTCGGGACCCCCTACTCGAAAGGACAGATTGCCTTCATCGACTGGAAGAATGCCAATGGCGGCGTGGCTGGTCGCCAGTTGCAACTGATCAGTCAGGACTACGCCTATGAGGTGCCGCGCGCGGAGGAGCTCTATACGCAGTTCGTCACTCAGGACCGTGTGGTGGCGTTCTCCGGCTGGGGCACCGGCGACACTGAAGCGCTCAAAGGCAAAATCACCGAAGACAAGATTCCCTTCATTTCGGCATCCTACTCGGCATCGCTGGCAAATCCGGCGGAAACCCCCTACAACTTCCTGGTCGCGCCAACCTACTCAGATCAACTGATCATTGCGATGAAGTGGGCGCTGGATGACTGGAAGGCGAAGGGGAAGAGCGGCCTGCCTAAATTCGCCTATCTCATCAACGACAGTCCGTTCGGACGCTCGCCGCTCGCCGATGGGACCGCCTTCGCCAAGGCGAACGGCATCGAGACGCCGCTAGAGGTGCCCTCGCCGCGTGGCGCCACCGACCTGACGCCGCAATTGACGCAGATCCGCGACTATGGCGCCAACTACGTCTTCCTCCAGAACGTCTCCAGCCCGGCGGCGCTGGCGATCAAGAATGCGAAGAGCCTGGGGCTTGATGTGCAGTTCGTGTGCCTGAACTGGTGCGCCAACGAACTGCTGATCAAACTGGCGGGCGCCGACGCTGAAGGCGTGGTTGGCGCCGTGCCGTTCAGCCCGGAAGGCGAAGGCGCGAAGGTGGCGCTCAACTTTGCGAAGGAGAAGGGCATTGACTATGGCGGCGCCGACAGCACGTTCGTGCAGGGCTGGACCGCTATGTCGATCCTGGTCGCTGGCATCGAGCGGACACTGAAGGATGGAAAAGAGTTGACCGGCGAAAATATCAAGAACACCCTTGAGACCATGGGACCGATTGACACTGGCGGTGTGACCCCGCCGGTGGTCTTCAGCCCCACCGACCACGCGGGCGCGAAGGCGTTGCGGATGTTCCGCGTCGAGAACGGCAAGTGGGTGGCAATCACCGACTTCATCAGCGCGAGGTGACGGTCACCGGGGGAGCGGCGTCAACGAATAATCGAATAATGCGGGCGGATACACGAATGAGCGCAGAGCATTCGTGTATTCGACACCTTCATTCGGTTATTCGTTGACAGCCTCCCACCTGCCCACTGCCCGAGGAGATGGCTCTCACATGCAATCGATGCTTTCCCTCAACAACGTTGAAGTCATTTACAATGACGTCGTGCTCGTCCTCAAGGGGCTGTCGCTTAACGTGCCGGAAAAGAGCATTGTCGCTCTGCTCGGTTCTAACGGCGCCGGCAAGAGCAC
>JANWXL010000518.1 GCA_025055265.1 Roseiflexus sp. | reverse complement strand
CCGCTGGCACGGTATACCTGTAGGGTCATGGCGAACGGGAGGCGTGGCATGCTGGCAAAAGTCTACAGCAGCGCCGTCATTGGTCTCGAAGGCGTGCTGGTCGAGGTCGAGGTCGATATTGCGCAGGGATTGCCGGGTTTTACCATCGTCGGTCTGGGGGACACCGCAGTGCAGGAGAGTCGGGAGCGGGTGCGCGCCGCCGTGCGCAACTGCGGCGGTTCATTTCCGATGAAACGCATTACGGTCAACCTGGCGCCAGCCGACTTACGGAAGGCCGGTCCGGCGTATGATCTTCCGATTGCCATCGGTCTGTTGCTGGCATCGGAACAG
The DNA here is from genome assembly GCA_025055265.1 of Roseiflexus sp. Classification (GTDB taxonomy): domain Bacteria; phylum Chloroflexota; class Chloroflexia; order Chloroflexales; family Roseiflexaceae; genus Roseiflexus. Next base: position 3,747 of record JANWXL010000518.1, on the reverse strand, counting down.
ATCCAGGGCGATGTCCACGACGCGGTGTTCATTGGTGAACTGGGACTCGACGGCGCCGTGCGCCACATCGACGGCGTGCTGCCGATGGTCGCTGTCGCGCGCGAACAGGGCATCCGGCGCGTCTTCGTGCCCCAGGAGGACGCTGCTGAAGCGGCGCTGGTCACCGGGATCACAATTATTCCAGTGCAGCGCCTCGATGACCTGACAGCGCACCTGAGCGGTATGAGAACTCTGTCGGAGTATCTGAGCGCCCCTGTTGACGCCGCGCCGCCCCCCGCCTATCCGGTCGATTTCAGCGTGGTGCGCGGGCAGGAGCATGTCAAGCGCGCCCTGGAGATCGCAGCCGCAGGCGGGCACCACGTGCTGATGACCGGCAGCCCTGGCTCTGGCAAGACGCTCATGGCGCGCGCGCTGATCTCAATCCTGCCGCCGCTGACCATGAGTGAAGCCATCGAGGTGACGAAAATCTACAGCGTCGCCGGGCAGTTGCCAAAAGACACGCCACTCATCCGCCAGCGCCCTTTCTGTGCGCCCCATCACACAACCTCGCTGGCAGGGCTGGTCGGCGGCGGCGGGGTGCGGGTCAAACCCGGCATGATTTCGCTGGCGCACCGCGGCATTCTATTCCTCGACGAGCTGCCGGAGTTCGGCAGTAAACTCGACGTATTGCGCCAGCCGCTCGAAGATCGAATGGTGACGCTGAGCCGCGCCGTTGGGAGCATCACCTATCCGGCGTCGTTCATGCTGATCGCAGCCCAGAATCCCTGCGTATGCGGCTGGCACGGCGATCCAGAGCGTCAGTGCACCTGCACGGCAGCGGCAGTCGCGCGCTACCAGCGGCGGGTCAGCGGACCGGTGCTCGACCGGTTTGACATGTTTGTGTATGCGCCGCGCGTCCCCTTCGACAAATTGAATACCCTGAGTCCTGGCGAGGAGTCGGCTGTGATCCGGGAACGAGTGATTGCCGCGCGCCAGATCCAGGAGCGCCGGTTTCGGGGAACACGCCTGCTCACCAACAGCGACATGGGACCAGCGGAGATCCATCAGCACTGCCAGCTTGACAACCATGGTCAACTCATTATGTACAACGCCATGCGTCAGCACGATCTCTCGGCGCGCGGGTATCACCGGATTTTGAAACTGGCGCGCACCATCGCCGATCTTGCCGGTTCCGAGCGCATCACGGCGCAGCACCTGGGGGAAGCGTTGCAGTACCGTTTGCAGCCGGTGGAGTAGGGTGCTTCTTACAACATTGACGGCCCATCCGAATAACCTGTGCCGCCAGCATTGCGAGGCGCGCCAGCGCCGAAGATGCTGCGGGCTGATGGAGTTTGACAAAATAATCCGGTATCGCCGGATCTAGCCCGCGCGGGCGGGCTTCGCAACCGTAGCCCGCGACTTCAGGCGCCGGGCGGGTGGGCGGAGAGTGGAATAATTATTCATATATGGTTTGCAACTACGCTACGATTGATCAACTCGCAGCACAAGTTTCCCGGCGTTGCGGTTCGCTTCCATCACCCGGTGCGCTTCGGCAGCATCGCGCAAGGGGTAGATCGTGTCGATCACCGGACGCAACTCGCCACGCACAAATTTATCGTGCGCAAACGCAACAAAATTGGCAGTGAGAGCGATCTTCTGCGGTAACGGCGTGCGCCGCAGGGTTGTGCCGGTGACGCGCAACCGCTTCGCCATGATCGGTCCCAGGTCGATCTGCCCTGCCGACCCCCCCAGGAACCCAATCAACTGCAATCGCCCGTCGAGCGCCAGGGCTTCGGTATTCTGCTGCCAGTAGGGCGCGCCGACGAAATCGAGGATCAGATCGACGCCGCGACCGTCGGTTGCTTCAAGCGCACGCGCCGCAAACGACTCTTCCCGGTAGTTGATTGCCAGTTCTGCGCCGAGTTCACGGCAGAGCGCCAGTTTCTCCGCCGAACCGGCGGTAGCGAAGACACGCGCGCCAGCAACCCGCGCCAGTTGGATCGCTGCTGTGCCGACGCCGCTTGCGCCAGCGTGAATGAGCACCGTCTCGCCTGCCTTCAACTTCCCCAGGGTAAACAGATTGAGAAAAGCGGTCAGAAATGCTTCTGGAATGGCAGCCGCCTCTTCAAACGACAGGTTCTCCGGTATGCGCATCGCCATGCCAGCCGGCACAACCGCCAGTTCGGCGTACCCGCCGCCGGTGACGACTGCCATCACCCGGTCGCCAGTGCGCCATTGACCGGCGGGTGTCACCACTTCGCCCGCCAGCTCAAGACCCAGAATTGGCGATGCGCCTGGCGGCGGAGCATAGACGCCGCGACGCTGCAGCAGGTCGGCGCGGTTGACCGCTGTGGCGCGCACCCGCACCAGGAGTTCGTCGGGACCGGGAGTTGGATCGGGCGCCTCATCGTATCGCAAAACATCGGGACTGCCTGGAGTGTCGAACAGGATGGCTTTCATGGTTGTTCCTCGATTGTCTGTCCCCATTCAAGATGTTTGACCCATTTGAAGGCTTCGCGATCGCGCTTGAGCGCGCGATGCCGCAGCACGCCGTCGCGCGATGAGATTAAGACCTCCGCATACGCTTTGTTGAACGTCGGCTCGCGGATGACCCGCCCCCAGACCGGTCGTTCGGGCGGAAAGCGGGCAAGCGCAGCATAACTGTACTTGGCGTCTTCCCACGGCGAAGGCGCGTCGCGCGCGCGGCGCTGAAACTCAGGACGGCGCAGCCGCTGCGGGAAGTGGCACCAGTCGTCGATCAGCGGGCAGGGTCGGTCGTGGGTGCATGGCGCAATCGTGAATGCGCCATCCGTGAGCAACTGATCGCGCGCAGCGCGCACCACGGCAAACCCGACCCGCGTACCAGGTTCAACGATAAGAAGCAAGCCTCGTGTGACACGCCAGGCGGTTGTCACAACCGTACTGCGTTCATCGGAAGGTATCTCACCAAGCACGTGGCCAAGCACGACCAGATCGAACTGGACGCTGCGTTCGACGGGGGCTTGCAGGATACGTTGCACCCAGCGCGCGCTGCGCAGCGCCGGATTCGCACTCGCTCGCGCAAAATCGCGCCCAAGCGCAATCAACGCAGGCTCACGTTCCCAGGCGGTCAGGTCGCGGAGCGATGGCCAGCACACGGTCGCTGCCCAGAGCGCCGTGCCGGGTCCGCTCCCCATATCAAGCATCGTTTCCGGCGCCCACGAGGGAATGCGTTCAGCGGCGGCTTTCATCGCGCCGTACAGTTGCGCGTAGGTTGCCGGCATGAGGAGCGCAGCATAGCCAAGCGCCTCGAGGCGGGTGCGCACGGCTGGCGCTGCGCCAATATCATCGAGCGCGCGGTACTGTTCGCTCAACGCGCGCGCCGTGTTCATCCAGCGCGTTTCGGGAACGCTCTCCAGCGCCTGCGCGATGGCGCCGCGCAACTCGGCAGGGAGCGCGATCATACGCGGATCAGGCGGCAGACGTTCAATCATACACGTATTGTATCACCGAACAGACGCCTCTCCCGAAGGTCATACGCCATTCGTCAGACCTGGCGCGCAGGAATAATCATCCCGCAATTCCGTCGTTTGTGGCTGTTACAGCGCGCTGTGTTGCGCTACTGTATGGCTGGCGGTTAATTGATATGTGCAAGGAGGCGATTGCAATGATAGCGCAACGGAATCAAGCGTTTCCCTGGGGCGCTGTGATCTGGTCGAGCATCCTGATGGCTCTTATTCCGATAGGCATCGCATTCGCCGTCAGCGTCGGGTATGGCGTGATTGTCGG
>JANWXL010000499.1 GCA_025055265.1 Roseiflexus sp. | reverse complement strand
GTGACATCGCATGACCGCTGATGATCTCAAACAAACCTATGCGCTCGACTACGAGTCGCACATCTTCACGCGATCACTGGCAATCTATGCCGATTGCTTCGAGTGGATGCAACGAGCGCCCGCTGAAAGCATTCACGCAATTGTTACTGATCCGCCCTACGGGATCAAAGAATACGATCCTGACCAACTGGAAAAGCGCTCGAACGGTCACGGAGGCATCTGGCGCATCCCGCCTTCGTTCGATGGCCACAACCGTTCGCCTCTGCCACGGTTTACGGCGCTCAACGACCGGGAGCGAGCGCGTATCCAGGAATACTTTTACGAATGGGCCGGTCTGACGCTGCGGATTCTTCGCCCCGGCGCGCATGTCTTTATTGCGTCAAACGTGTTTCTCTCACAAATCGTTTTTGCTGCCCTTATCGACGCCGGACTTGAGTTTCGCGGTCAGGTTATTCGTCTGGTCCGAACGCTTCGCGGTGGTGATCGGCCAAAGAACGCGGAAGAAGAGTTTCCTGACGTTTGCTCGATGCCGCGCGGGTGTTACGAGCCATGGGGCATCTTTCGCAAGCCCGTTCCAAAAGATATGACGGTCGGCGAGTGTCTCAGAATGTTCCAGACCGGCGGATTGCGGCGCAAACCTGATGGTAATCCGTTTGAAGACGTGATTGAGAGCGAACGCACGCCGCAAAAGGAACGCGCGATTGCGAACCATCCCAGCCTGAAACCACAATCGTTCCTGCGTCAGATTGTGTATGCGTCCCTGCCGCTTGGCGACGGCATCGTTTTGGATCCCTTCATGGGTTCAGGTTCCACTCTGGCTGCAGCGGAAGCGGTCGGGTATTCGGCGATTGGCATTGAGAAGAACAGAGAATACTATGTGATGAGTCTACGGGCTGTTCCCAAGCTTTCGCTCTTGGGGGCGAAAGACTCGCAGTTATCTCTTAGGCTTACCTAAGTCTTTGTACACCCAGTTATTTTTCATTTTCTTTGCACTGCTTTTCGTTACACTGGCAGTGATCGTTCTCCTGCTAGACTCCGAGCGACCAGAGAAAGACCAATCACTCTTCTCAAGTTTAGCGGCGTAGACGCCCGTAAAACGAAAAGGACGAGGCTTGTAACTTTTCTTGTTCCCTTCGTTGGGCGTGTTGCTGTCAAAGCAGAATACCATAAGCCATACAGACTCTGGATTATGTCCCTGCCAGCCAGACGTATACCGTGACGCTTTTACCTCAATTCCTTCTTGTGCATATTGCACTGCACCTTCGGGGAATTTGCTGAGCGGGATCAAGTCCGGATGCCCATTGTGATATCGGTTCTTGACCAGGGCGGTACAGTATTCTGGAATCCTGGCAGCAATGAACTCTCCAATCATACCGCTAAATGTAGCAGGCATGAGAAGCAGTTCGAGACGAGGCATTCCCCTCGTGCAAAACTGGGAATTCATGAGACTCAAGAAATCGATGAAATCCTCCATCGCTCGACGCACATGCTTTGCGGTCAAGCCGTAAGGGAGGTTGCACTGATGATTGAAACATTCCGGGCGAACAGGCGCCGGTGTACATGCGCCGAGCTCTTCATCAGTAGCGTTCTTCATATCATACAGACTTCTACCCCTTGAGCGACCCCGCCAGCAGCCCGCGCAGGAAGTATTTCCCCAGGAAAATGTAGACCAGCAGCGGCGGCAGCGCCACCAGCAGCGCTCCGGCCATCTGCACGTTCCACTGCGTGAACTGGCTTCCCGACAGGTTCTGCAACGCTACGGTCACCGGGCGCAACTGCGGATCGTTGGTGATGATCAGCCCGAACAGGAACTCATTCCAGATCGAGGTGAACTGCCAGATCGCCACCACTACGAAGCCCGGCGCGGAGAGGGGCAGCATTACGCTGCGGTAGATGCCGAAGAAATCGGCGCCGTCGATCTTCGCGGCTTCCACGAGTTCATTCGGCACGGTAGCATAGTAGTTGCGGAAAATCAGGGTCGTAATCGGAATGCCGTAGACC